>NZ_KQ960189.1:0-40025 GCF_001553125.1 Peptoniphilus sp. DNF00840 | reverse complement strand
ACTTCCTTTCTTACACTATTTATGGTACTAAATAAGTATGCTATTGTAGAATATTTGTATGAAATGGCAACAATTGATAATTTTAGAATGATAATTTTATCTCATAATTTTGATTTTTATAGAACAATTTCTTCTAGACTCAATGTACCTCGTAAATCTAGATTTATCGTTGAAAACAAACAGGATTTAAATTTGATAGAAGAAAAATATCAAAAGCAACCTTTTATAACATGGAAAAGTAAACCAGATAAATATTCTTTATTTGCACTTATACCATTTGTTAGGAATCTAATTGAATATAGTTATGATAAATATGTTAATGATTCAAATTATTATGATGGCGACTATGAGCTATTAACTAATTTACTACACAATAAAGATAATTCAGGAACTATTACTTTTAAAACTTTAGGGAAAGTATATAAAGAATATTTAGGGAAATTTGATATACCAAGTGAATTTAAAGAGGATGATCTGGTTATAGAAAAGCTTTATGAAACTACTGAAAACTTAAGTAATAACTTAAATTTACTCGAGCATAAAGTTTTATTATCAATGGCTTGTAGACTTAAAGCTGAGGAAATAATGTTAGATAAAATTAATAATTATAATGGGATGCTCAATTGGAAAGTGAAAAATAATTTGAAAACAGGAGATAAAGCGGAATTTCTGAATCATGTAGATAAAACTAATAATATGACCAGGGTATTATTTGATGCATATAAGCAGATTGCGAATGAAGAACAAATTAATATTGTTAATGAAGTTAATATAATGACTCCAGAAAATATTCATATAAACTCTTTTATGTATGAGCCTATAATGGATATGGATATTAACGAATTATTGAACTTATATAAAAAACTTAAAAAATTAATATAGGTCATTTAATTATATTACATTAAAGACGGTAGATTATTTAAAATCTATCGTCTTTTTTATTACTCTAAAAGGAGGTAGGAAATGCAAGTAAATGATTTTAAGAATATACAAGAAGCAATAAAGTATGAAGTTTTGCAAGATGAAAAAGAATATTTAAAACTCTTAAAAGTTATAGGCAATAATCAGAAATATGATTTTTCTAGCCAATTAAGTATATATAACAAAGAACCTGAAGCTAGAGCTTGTGCGACTTTTGATATGTGGAAGAAATATTTTGGTCGAGTTGTTATGAGAGGAGAGAAGGGTATTCCAATTTTAGTTGGAAGTGATATAAATCAAAGAGTTTCATATATCTTTGATATTAGTCAGACGACATCAATGGATAGGAATATTAATGAGGTTAGTTTATGGCAGTTTGATCACGAAAACCATAACGAGGCTTTAAAAGAAATAATAAATAATTCTTCATTTGAGGCTAGTGATTCACTTAATGAAAATATATTTTCTTTAAGCCGAATTTATGGAGATGAATACATTAACTTGGCTCTTGCTGATTTGAGAATAGATATAGAGGATAGACTTAGCTTTGAAAAGTTTATGAGGGACTCAATATCCTATGCAGTAGCTAATAGGTTTAATACAGTCTACCCTATGGATATGGAAAATTTAAAAAATAATTTTTCTAGGATTAATACAATTTCTTTAGAGCAGATAGGTCTTGTAATATCAAGGGTTAGTGAAGATATTATAGATAGCACAATAGAAAAATCTAAGGAAATAGATCGTGCTAGGCTGCTGACAGAAAGGGACGCTGCCGACTATAATAAAGATATAGAAAATATAAACGAAGATAGAGGAGGTCAAGATGATTTATATAGACGAGATGATAGGTCAAGAAGTAGAGATGGACGAGTTTTCACAGATGGAAGCGACAGAGGAAATAGCGATGAAGATCGAAGAGAAAGCCTTGGATATGATGGAGAAGGATCTGGAATTTATGGAGAGATTTCCGAATCCGACTTACGCAGTCCTAAGACTGTCTTACCTAGTAGGGAGCGAGGACATGGAGAACTGGAAGAAACTTCAGGAAATGTACGAGGAGAAAACACTTTTGAACCATCTGAAGGAAATTCAAGATCAGGCAGTGGACTTTATCAAGAGAGAGAAAGTCAAGATGATGAGAGCACAAGGATTGACAGAGAAGATGATGAGAGAGAATCCAGAGGAATACCAAGGACAGATGAACAACTTGATGGCAACAGTGAAGAGAATGGCAATCAAGGAATACGTGGAAGCTTAGAAAATGAAATAAGCCAAGAAAAGGAAGCTGATGAAGCTTCTTTTTTTGATGGCAACAATATTGAAAAAAGAAAAGACTACTGGATTGTAGAATTTAATGAAAACCACGAATTAGTTCCCGATTATAGTGGGCAGATAGTAACCAAAGAATTAATTAATGTCCTAAGACAAAAAGATATTGATGTTAAAGACCATAATCAAACACTTGGAGAAAATGAATTTGGAGAAATGACAGATGATTATATAGGATATTTCAAATTCTATTTTGACCACTATGTAGACGGAGAAGTTGTCGAACACTATAGGATTGACCTTGGTGATGGTGAAGAAGTAAATGAGCGTGAATTTTCATATTTAGAAGAACAAGTTGCACTAAGTGAGGAAAAATCTTCACAAGAAGAAGTTAAGGAAAATATAGAGCTTAAATTTAAGATAGGCGATCAGGTTAGATATAAAGATAAGGACTTTACTATTACAGATTTTGATGAACTAAGTGGAGGACTTAAAACTGTAACCATTAGAGATAATATGGAATATATGGGAGGTATGATTAGGGGTTCGGAAGTAATTCCATATAGAAACGATTCATACCTTGAAGAAATCTTTGAAAATCTAAGTCAAACATCAGAAAAACTAGCAGTAAAGGTTGGTAAGGAATTTATTTTAGAAGATGAGAATACCTTTGATGGAATTAACTTAATTGAAACAGGAACTAAGGTAGAAGTTAATGGAGAAGAAATCCCCTTATATAAAGGTGAAACATTTGAAGAAAGTAGAAAGATTGACGACCTTTTAGATAGTGGAAACTATGAGATACACAAATTATCTGAGCATGAAAAACAAATCGAAAGACAAGTAGAACAAGAAAGCTTTATTGATAACTACAATCCAGAAATTGACCAAATGATGGATAGATACAATGTGCCTAGGGAAGCTGCCGAAAACTTATTGAGGGGAAAAGAAGATTTAAAGAATCTAGGCTATGAACCTAATAAGGAAAGGCTAAGTTTTGCTAGAAATTATGACTTGAAAAATCATATCTACTCAGAATACCTTACACCATCAGAAAAGCTAGATAAAAATATCAAAGCTATTAAAATGCTAAAAAGACTTGAAAATGAAAATAGGAGTCCAAGAGAATATGAACAAGCCTATCTTGCTGATTATCTAGGTTGGGGAGGTCTTGCCGATGTATTTGATGAAGAAAAGGGAGGACAATGGCTTGAAGCAAGAAACATTTTAAAAGAAAATTTAACACATGAAGAGTATTTGAATGCTAAAGAGTCTACCTTAACATCGTTTTATACACCTAGAGAGGTAATGGATGGAATATATAAGACTCTAACAGATATGGGATTTAAGACTGGAAATATCCTTGAACCATCTGCAGGAGTCGGTAATTTCATTGGTAATATGCCAAGTGAAATGAAAGCGTCTAAAGTTTATGGAGTAGAAAAAGACAGCCTAAGCGGAAGAATAGCAAGAGAACTTTATCCTGAAGCTAATATTCAGATTAAAGGCTTTGAAGAAACAAATTTCTCAAATAATTTCTTTGACTTGGTAATAGGAAATGTTCCCTTTGGAGATTTTAAAGTTAACGATCGTGAATATAACAGAAATAACTTTCTGATTCACGATTATTTTTTTGCGAAATCTATAGATAAGGTTAGGAATGGAGGAATTATTGCCTTCATAACATCATCTGGAACTATGGATAAAAAAGATGAATCTGTTAGAAAATATATTAATGCAAGATGTGAGTTTTTAGGAGCGATGAGGCTTCCTAATACAACATTTAAAGGACTTGCTGGCACAGAAGTTACTTCAGATATTATTTTTCTAAAGAAGAGAGATTCAGTTATAGAAAGAGATGATGATTGGATTCATTTGGCAACCGATAAAAAGGGTTTGACCTATAATAAATACTTTGCAGATAATCCTCAAATGGTATTAGGGGATATGAAAGAAGTATCTGGTAGATTTGGAAATACTATTACTTGTGATGAAAAAGAAGACGAAAATCTAAAAGATTTAATGGATATTGCAAGTAAGGAAATATCTTCAAATTCAAAATATGAAGAGGTCGAACTATTGGAAGATGAAGAATTAAGTCTTCCAGCAACAGACGATGTTAAGAATTTTTCCTACACCATTATTGACGAAGATGTCTATCTAAGAGAAAACTCAGTCTTAATCAAGCAGAATATATCAGATAAAAACAAAGAAAAGATAAAAGATTATCTTGATGTAATGAATGCTTTAAAAGATGTAATAAAAAAACAAAAGGACGATTTTTCTGATGAAGAAATAAAAGAGTCACAGGCAAAGTTAAATGAAGTATATGATAACTTTTCAAAGAAACATGGCTTTATTAACTCCTTATCAAATACTAGAGCCTTAAAGGAAGACTCAAACTTTCCTTTAGTATCATCAATAGAAATACTTGATGATGAGGATAATTTCAAAGCTAAGAGTGATATATTTTCAAAAAGAACAATAACAAAGGCAAAAGTAGTAGACCATGTAGATACTTCCCTTGAAGCCTTAGTCTTATCTGTTTCACAAAAAGGATATGTAGATTTCGACTATATGGAATCTATCACAAGTAAAGATAGGGACACCTTGATTGGTGAACTTGAGGGCGAAATATTTTTAGACATTAAGGACACAGACCTAATAAATAACAGAATGCCCTTTGAGAACTTTGACAATGACGATCCATTTCATTTTTCATATGTATCGGCTGATGAGTATTTAAGTGGCAATATTAGAGAAAAGATTGGCTACCTCAATTCATATATCGGAGAAATTGAAAATGTAATAGATTTAGCACCTTCTGAAAAGAAAGACACATTATTAAACGAGTTAGGTAAACTTAAATATCAAAGAGAAAAATTACAAGAAGTTATGCCTGAAGAACTCACTGCTTCTGACATAAATGTGAGGTTAGGAGCAACATGGATACCTCAGAAAGATATAGAAGACTTTACTTTTAATCTTTTAAAAACACCAGGTTATGATAGGTGGAATATAAATGTTAGGTTCTCACCACATACAAGTGAATGGAATATTGAAGGTAAAAGTGTTGATTCGACTAATGACCTTGCTAACATGACTTATGGTACAAGTAGAGTAAATGCCTATAAGCTAATTGAAAATGCCCTTAATCTAAAAGATACAAAGGTGTTTGACCAAGTAATAAATGATGATGGTTCTAAGACTTCTGTATTAAACAAAAAAGAAACTATGCTTGCAAGTCAAAAGCAAGAACTGATTAAAGAAGAATTTAAGAATTGGATATTTGAAGATCCTGATAGAAGATATAGGCTAGAGAAGATTTATAATGAAAAATTCAATTCAATTAGAAATAGAGAATTTGATGGTTCTAAATTAACTTTTGATGGAATGAATACTGAAATCAGACTTAGAGAACATCAGAAAAACGCCATAGCAAGAACTCTATATGGAGGAAATACACTACTTGCCCATGTAGTAGGAGCAGGAAAAACTTTTGAAATGGTAGCTTCTGCTATGGAATCTAAAAAGTTAGGACTTGCAAGTAAGTCATTATTTGTAGTTCCTAACCATCTAACCACTCAAATTGGTAGAGAGTTTATGCAATTATATCCGTCAGCAAATATTATGGTGGCCGATAAAAAAGACTTTCAACCAAAAAACAGGAAAAGATTTATTGGTAGGATTGCAACTGGAGAATATGACGCAGTCATTATAGGACACTCTCAATTTGAAAAAATACCAATGTCTAAGGAATACCAGGTAAGACATATACAAGACCAAATAGATGATATAGTTTCCTTTATTGATGAGAACAAAAGAAATAGAGGAGAAAATTTCACAGTAAAACAACTGGAAAAGACAAAGAAGAAACTCCTGGTAAGACTGGAAAAACTAAACGATGACTTTAAAAAAGATGATGTAATAACCTTTGAAGAGCTAGGAGTAGATAAGTTATTTATAGACGAAGCTCATAATTACAAAAACCTATTCTTGCATACAAAGATGAGAAATGTTGCGGGTATCGGTCAGAGTGAAGCTTTTAAGTCTTCTGATATGTATATGAAATGTAGGTATATGGACGAAATGACAGATGGCAAGGGAATTGTATTTGCTACTGGTACACCAATATCAAATTCAATGACAGAGCTTTATACCATGCAAAGATACCTTCAATATGACGATTTAAAGGCAAGAGGATTAGAACATTTTGATGCTTGGGCTTCTACATTTGGAGAAACAGAAAACACCTTTGAATTATCTCCAGAAGGCACTGGATATAGGCAAAAGACAAGATTTTCAAAGTTCTATAACTTGCCAGAGTTGATGTCTATGTTTAAAGAAGTAGCAGATATAAAGACTTCAGATATGTTAAATTTGCCAGTACCAGAAGCAAATTTTGAAGTTATTAAAACAAAACCGACTGAGGAACAAAAAGAAATATTAGAAGCTATTTCAGAAAGGGCTGATGCGGTTAGAAATAACCAAGTAGAACCGACAGAAGACAATATGTTAAAGATTACAAATGATGGTAAAAAACTTGCCCTAGACCAAAGATTAATAAATCCACTACTTCCCGATGATCCTAATTCAAAGGTAAATGTATGCGTTAAAAATATCTTTTCGATCTGGGATAAGACAAAAGAAAAATCATCGACCCAATTAGTATTTTCGGATATGTCTACACCAAAAGGAGATGGAGAGTTTAATATCTATGACGATATTAGAAATAAGCTAGTGAATATGGGAATACCAAAAGAGGAAATAGCCTTTATTCACGAAGCAGATACAGACAAACAAAAAGATGAATTGTTCTCTAAGGTAAGAAGAGGAGAAGTGAGGGTATTATTAGGATCTACTCAAAAAATGGGAGCAGGTACAAATGTACAAAATAAACTAATAGCCTTACACGATTTAGACGTCCCATGGAGACCGTCTGACCTAGAGCAAAGAAGTGGTAGAATTGTTCGTCAAGGTAATGAAAATGATAAGGTAAATATCTTTAGATATGTAACTGAGAATACATTTGACGCGTATTTGTGGCAGACAATAGAGAATAAACAGAAATTCATATCCCAAATAATGACAAGCAAGACGCCTGTGCGTGTTGCTGAAGATGTTGATGAAGCAAGTCTATCTTATTCAGAAATTAAGGCTCTAGCTACTGGTAATCCTCTAATTAAAGAAAAGATGGATTTAGATAATGAGGTTACAAAACTGAAAATGCTGGAAGCAAACTACAAGTCTAATAAATATAAACTTGAAGACAAGGTAAATAAATATTATCCTCAAAGTATATTAAAAACTGAAATGGAAATAAAATCAGTTAAAGAAGATATTGCAAGTATTGAGAAATTAGGAGAAGGAGATAACAAATTCACTTCAATCAGTCTTGGAGCAAATAAAATTTTAGATAAGAAAGAAGCTGGAGAGAAGCTATTAGAAGAAATAAAAAAGGTAAAGATAAATGATAGCAAGGTTATTGGTAAATATAGAAATTTAGACTTACAAGTTTCATATAACTTTATGACTAATACTCACACCTTTAAACTACTAGGAAAAGCAGAATACTTTGGTGAATTTTCAAACTCTACTGATGGTAATATAACAAGGCTTGATAATGCCATTGAAAAAATGCCTGCAAGACTTGAAAGGTTGAATCAAAACCTTGAAAACTATAAAGAATCTTTAGAAAATGCCAAAGTAGAATTAACTAAACCATTTGAAAAAGCAGATGAGTTAAGGGATAAGACACTAAGACTAGCTGAGATTAATAAACTTTTAGATATGGGAGAAGTAGAAGAATTAGAAAACCAATCACCATTATTAGAAGATTTAAAGAGGGCGATAGTTGATTATTCTAATTACGAGTTTTCAGAATCTAATAGCTATGAAGATTTTGACAAACTATACCCCGATTTAAGCCATATAGGACTTGCCTATACAGAAACACCTGATGGTAAGCACTCGATTCAATATGAGGTAAATTTGGAAGAAAAAACATGGATTCAATATGTAGATAATGTAGCTATTAGAACAGAATCTTTTGTAGAAGAAGATATATCTAACTCACAAGCTATTAAAGATATGACTGAAGCCATAAAGATGTCAAGTTTTGATGATCTGGTATCAGTAGATGAAAAAGATTTAAAACAAGCTCTAGGATTAGAAATAGATGATGACGGAAACTTCTATGATCCACTGGCAAAAGATCTTGACAATGATGGAATACCAGATAGGTATGACAATGATTTTAAAGATAGTGATTACTTTGAATCGACTTATGATGTAGAGGATAATCTTCACGCAAGGGAATATAAACCATCAATATTGGGTCAAATATCCAAATTCAAATCAGAAGAAGAAAAAAATAAAAATCAAGAAAAAAGTGAAAAAGGACAAGAAAGATAGAGGAGAGCGAAAGGCTCTCCTTATTTAGTACAAGGAGGAAATTATGGAATACAAAGATATTAGAGAAAATTTAGAAGAAATGATGAATGATAATTACAAGGACTTTATAAAAGCACTTGTGAGTATAGAAAAGGGCGTTACTGATGAAAAGGCACTTGAAGAAGTCTATGTTTTATTTATGATCAAAGACACAACAGGTCTATTAAATGATGACTTTGACTATATGATTGATGATATGAAAGAACAAGGTAAGATTGTTGAAAATGTAAGTGATTTTGAAGAAAAAGACGATCTCATAAATCTCGTGGGTAATATAGCTGGCAAAGTAGAAAACCTTGAAAGAGAAAATGCAAATGGAGAAAAATTCAAAGTAAGTAACTTTTCAATTATTTCAAAAGATGACGATGGGAATAAAGTTTATACCAATTGTTCAGCCTATGGAGATAAGACAAAAGATTTAGATAACCTAAAACAAGGAGATTTTGTTAAAATATTTGGTCAAGTAAAAACAAGCATTGACAACAACGGAAAGGAACATAAGAATGTCCGTATTTTGTCTTCTAAGCTCTTAAAAGCAAAAGAACGAGTAAAGAGTCAAGATAAAGATAAAAAGTCCATATTAGGGCAAATAAAAAGCTTTAAGACAGATGACAAAGCTAAGTCAACTAAGAAAGAGCATAGCAAAGGTGAAGAGAGGTAAATATCGGCAGTCTTCGGACTGCCTTTATTTTTTTAGTTACAGTTATTTTCAAGATCTATAAAATATATGTTAGATTCTTATTATTAAAATATTTTATAGACCTTTATTTGACTCAAGAGATACATAAATTAATAATATAAAGTTCTTGCAGAATATTTAAACTCTTCAGGATATTTTGCTAAGATACTTTCTACATGTTTTTGAAAAATTTCTAAGATTAAATCTGAAATTTCATTCATTGATGGTAACTGTTCAAATGAAAAGATGACTTTATCTCCTATATCATCATTTATCACAAAATCTGATATTACAACGTCATAGTTTGATTGTCTTAATTTTTCAAAATTAATCTCACATTCATTAAAAGTTTGTATATCCATTACATTTTCAAACCAAAGATTAATTATACTTTCTAATGTTTTTGCATAATAATAATCGTAGTGACTAATAATTAATATTTTAGGTTTCATTGATGATTTTATTAGTTGTGGTATTAAATCTGGCCACAAAATATAAATGTTATAAATTAAGTCATCTAACTTATATTTAGAATCAGAGTGAAACAAATTCAAGTAATCTTGTAATATTAATGATAAGTCTTTGTGAAATTCAAGATTTAAAAATTTTGCATAATCCAAAAAATATTTTGAATGATCTACAAAGAAATCTACACCATCAACATTAGAAATTTTGAATTTAAAGTATGTAAATATTTGTTTATAGAGTTCTTTTTTGTTTTTCACAGTCAGATTATACTTTTCAATTAAAAAGTTTATGTTTTTTTCGTAATAAGAATAATATTTGTAATAATCAAATTTGTCTCCTATAACTTCCATAGGGTCTAGAATAAAAAACAAGAAGTTATCAGAAAAAAAGTAAACTAATATTTGATATAAAACATCTTCTAAAGAGCATACTGATTTAGGAAATTCCTTTTTAATAAAGTTTATAATTTCTTGATTTTTAGAAAGAGCTTGAACTATGTTAATTAGCTGATTGTTATTTCTATTTGAATCTATTTTATAGCCTTGCTTAAATCTTATAATGGAAACTGCAATTCCAATTTGTATGTACTCAAAATGAGTATAACATATTTCTCCGTGAATATAAGGAATTATATTTCTTACAATTACATTTACAGATTCTTGATTTAACAAATCACTAAAGACCCAGTTTTTTGGTGAAGAGTTTGTTTCTATAAATAAATTAATATAGAATTTTCTGATTTCTTCTTCGTTTCCAATAAAATGTAAATCTGAATAAGAATAATTTAGATCGTAAACGCCATCCAAAGAATTGTTTAAGAATTTTATGCTTCTATAAATAGAAGTTTCGCTTACATTAAAATTAATGGCAATATCTAATTTATCTATGTTTGTTTGAAAAAAAGTCTGTTTTAATATATTAATTATTAATGATTTATTTAAAAAGGTTCTTTGCATTGTTAAAAGACCAAATTTAGAATCTAGGTTTATTTTAAGCATAGATCCAGAGATGGTGAATTTGACCAAATCAGAGAAAGTATATTCCAATCTGTCTATGTAAGAATTTAATGTTTTTCTGGAAACTTTTATGTAGAGCATAAGATCTCTTAAGTTTAACCATTTATTATTGTTTCTGTATAAATAAGTCATAAGGCTCATTAATTTTTTATCTTGCTCATTTACTAGCATAATTTCAACTCCATAAATACTTAATTATGTTATTTATTATTATATTTTTCTCTCATAAAAGCAATTCAAAAATTCCCTTCAAAAAATAAAAAAAAGGAGTAATTCTATAAAATGACTTAAATTTTTTATTGAATTATACTTTAGAAGTTGAAGTAGATATTTTGAGATTATTACATATTAAATAAGATTTTGAAAACTATACTTGTATTTTCTGTTATTTTTATTTGAAATTGTAATATTTTTATTTGAAATTCTAAAAAGCTCTAATTTTAAACATTAGATTATCAAATTAAATGCGACTCAAATTATCAAAGCAAGCAATGGGATATATATACAAATTGAGCTATTTATATTTTGTTGCTGATAGTTTTTCTATGCCCAAAATTTAAAAAAATGGTGCAATCAAAACCGAATTAAGCGTTAGGAGATGGATTATGAATTTTTTAAACGATTACGATAAAGCTACTTAGTTATAATATAAGGATCTAAAATCAAAAACATGAATTTATTAATTAAGGAGGAAATATGAAAAATAAGATTCAAAAAATATTTAGAATGATGCTGGCACTTGTTCTTTTGTTGACAAGTATGGGAATAAATAACGTATTTGCAGCTGAAAATGGTTCGATAACCGTAAATGGAACAACTGAAGGAAAGACTTATGGAATTTATAAAATATTTGACTTAACTTACAAAGATGACAATGTATCTTATACTATAGCAGATGAATGGAAAGATTTTTTCACTAAAGGAAATGGTAAAGAGTTTATAGTTGATCAAAATAATGCAAGTAACAGCCTCAATACTATTGTAGTAGATGGGAATGTTAAGTATATAAACATTACTGAGGATAATGTAGCTGAATTTGCAAAAAAAGCTATGGGTGAAATGCACAATAAGACCAGGGTAGGAGTTCAAAAAGCAACTGGCACAAGCCTAAAATTTACTGGTCTAGAACTCGGCTACTATCTACTACATCCTGAAGGAGCATCTGAAGCTGCCGCAGGTCAAAGTTCTATCGTTTCTCTAACATCTACTAAGCCTGATGGTGAAGTCAAGGTAAAGGGAATTTATCCTACAATAAAAAAGGAAGCTGATAAAAAATCTGCAGATTATGGAGAAAAAGTAAGCTTTACAATTACAGGAAAAGTTCCAGATCCAACTGGCTATAAGAAGTATGAATATGTTCTAAAAGATAGTCTTCCAAAGGGCCTAAGTATTGATGCAAATAGCATCAAAGTTACCATTGGAGGTACTGAAAAAACAGCAAATATTACAAAGGTTGTAAATGGTCAAGATTTAAGTGTTACATTCAATATATTAGAGCTTGTGAAAAAAAGTTCTGCTATAGTTGGTCAAGAAATAAAGCTTACTTATGATACAACAGTAAACAAGGACTTTGTTCTAGGTAATCAAGGTCAAGAAAATAAGGCTCATTTGGAATTTTCTAATGATCCTAAAGATGAAAGCAAAAAAGATAAGACTCCTGATGAAAAGGTAAAAGTATATTCAGGAAAAATCAAAGTTTTGAAGTATGCAAAAGGCGATAAGGAGAAAAAACTTGAGGGTGCACAATTTGCCCTTAAAAACTCTGAAGGAAAATATTATAAATTAGAAGAAACAAATGATAAAAAGAAGGTTACTTGGGTTGACCAAGAAAAAGACGCAACAGTTTTAACATCAGATAAGAATGGTGAACTCGAATTTACAGGAATAAAGGCTGGAACTTATAAGCTAAAAGAAACAAAGGCACCAGACGGATACAACTTACTTACAGAAGAAAAAGAAGTTGTCTTGAAAGATGGCACTAATGGAGCAGACACAGTAACTATGGAAGCAACTTCTGATGTAGAGAATAGTTCAGGTACAGAACTACCAAAATTGGGTGGAACTGGAACTAAATTATTTGCTTTAATTGGTGGAGCAGTAATTATTTATGCAGTACTAAGCCTTGTTAGAGGAAAAATTAAATTACAAGAAAGGTAATATTGAGAAGGAATTTATTTCCTTCTCATAAATGAATTATGGAGAAAAAGAAATCTATTTTTCTAAAAATTTTGCTTGTAATCGGCTTCCTTATTTTTTTCTACCCTAATATAAGTGATTATGTAAATAGTTTTACACAAACTAAAGGCATTATAAATTACGAAAAATCTTTAGATGAATTTGATAAAGTAGATATTCAAAAAATCAAGGATGATGCAGTTTTATATAATCAAAAAATTTTTGCAGAAAAAGATGTTATTTATAATCCAAATTTAGTTGGGGGCTACAAAGAAAGTTTAAATCCATTTAATGATGAAATGATGGGCTTCCTTAAAATTGAAAAAATAGGAGTCTGTCTACCGATATATCATGGTGTAAATGAAGGGGTTATACAAAAAGGAGTAGGCCATTTACCTGGTACATCGTTGCCAATAGGTGGGAAATCAACACATGCTGCTTTATCAACTCATAGTGGTTTACCAAGTGCAAAATTATTTACAGATTTACACAAGTTGGATATTGGTGATAAGTTTATAGTATCGGTCTTAGGTGAAGACTTATATTATAAGGTAATCCATAAAGATATAGTCTTGCCTAAAGATGTAGAAGCCTTAAAAGTTTGTGAAGGGAAGGATTACGTGACCTTATTTACTTGTACTCCATATGGAATAAATACTCATAGATTACTTGTTAGAGGAGAAAGGATTAATTCACCAACCATATTAAAAGATGAAAAATCAAAAGACGTAGTTAAGAAAAACATGTTTTTAACTATTATTAAATTGGTTTTAATGTTTGGTTTGATTATTATAATTATCCTTTCAATAATAAAAGATTTTATAGATCTTAAAAAAGAGAAAGCTTTATAGAAAAATAGTGATTGACATACTAAAAATTGGAGGAGAAATATATGAAAGGCATGAATAAAAGAAAGCTAGTGTGTTTTTTTGTATTGCTATTTAGCTTCATTTTAAATTTTCAAAATATTTACGCAAGTAATATTACTAATTCTCCAGAACAAATAGATTTTACAATTTCATATACAGATGGAAGTATTAAAATACAAGGTGCTGAATTTAATATCTATAAAATTGGAAATATTGATAAAAATAATAATATTAGTTTGTGCGAAGAGTTTAAGAAATATCCAATAAAAGATAATAAATTCAGTGAATCTCAGTTGAATGAATATGCTAATACCTTAAAAGGTTATGTAAAAAAAGATAATGTAAAACCATTATATAAAGGAAAAACTGACAAGAACGGATTATTGAATACGAAATTACAAAAAGGTTTATACCTTATTGTTGGGGAAGATTTAGTTACTGAGAAATATAAGTATGTAACCAGTCCGTTCATCGTTCTGCTTCCTGAATTAGATAAAGAAACTGGAAAATATTTAAACAAAACGACTGCTTATCCTAAATTTACTAAAGAAGAAAATTTGAAAAACAAAATAAATATAGATGTCTTAAAAGTTTGGGATGATGATGGTTATGAAAACAAAAGACCAAGTTTTATAGAAGTATGCCTATTAGCTGATGGTAAATTAAAAGAGAATGTAAAGCTAAATAAAAAAAATAATTGGACTTATGTTTGGAAAAATCTTGATCCAGGTATTTCTTGGACAGTAGTCGAAAAGAATGTTAATAAAGACATATACAGAGTGAAGGTTACAAATTACGAGAATAGTTTTGTTATTACAAATATTTATATTCCTCCTTATACTCCACCAAACAATCTTCCTAAAAAACCGCCTATGATACCACAAACTGGACAATTATGGTTGCCAGTATATTTATTATCAGGATTAGGCATTGTAAGCATTGTAATAGGATATATAAAAGAGAAAAAGGAGGGGGAAAGCTATGAAAAATAAATTATTAAAATTTATTAATGTGTTTCTTGCTACCATCATGATATTCTCAAATTTTTCACCTGTATTTGCAAGTGCAAATAATGATGACAATTTATCTGTCTATAAACAAGGTATTATTCAAAAAAGTACAACTCAAAATACCATAAGTGATCATACTATCTTTAATGAACAAAATGAAGAAGATAATAATTCTTCTAATGATGATTCTAATGACAAGAAGCAATCTTTAGACACAGAAAAAACACAGTTATCTGAAGAAGACGAAAACTTTATAAAAAATCTTAAGTCTATGATAGAAAATAAAGATTTTAATATTGTTGGAGAAGATGAAGATAAAGTTGAATCAGATGAATCAGATGATGTAGATGGACTAAATAAGTTAAAAATTATTAAAGTCAATGAGGAAACAAGTTATACAAATTTAGTTATAAATCAAGAAGAATCTTATCGAGATTATAAATGTATAGATTTAGAGGCAAAAGATAATAAAACAATTAATGAAATAAATTTATATACAAATGAAAATGTAGAAGTAATAAAAAACTTATTTACAGAAGAACAGAGTAATAAAATACAAGAAATCTTAAATAGGATAGAACTATACTTAGGAGAAAATGGGCAAGTAAAGCATTATGGAGAAATTAAAAATTTAATTGAAGAGTTAAGAAGTATAAAAGCCTTATATTCACTGGAAGATCAGGGAATTTCAGTAAAGAAAGAAAGTTCTCTTGAAAATGGAAACACAAGATTTTTATCTTTAGAAAATAAAAATCCAGAAAATAATAAAATAAAACTTCTTATTAAAATTAATAAATATAAGGAAGAAAAAAACGACTCTTTAATAAGACTTGTTGTAAAAAATGAGACCGAAGAAGACCAGTTTTCTATAGTTAATGAAAAAGATATGCCGAATTATAGATCATTATCAACTATGTTATATAGCAATGATATTCCGGTCAGAGATACAGAAACTATAGAACCAGATGATATAGCTCCACCAAATTATTTGAATTTGTTAGCTAATATGCCAGGGGCATCTGCAACAGTCGAACCAGGACCTGGAGTAAATGGAGATGACTGGACTTATCAAAAAGATGTGATTGAGTTACCCGCAAATACAGAAACTTATAGTGAAGCTTTATGGAATGGAGATTGGTCAGAGGCCTCAACTACCTTATTTAGTCAATTTAAAGGAAATGATGCTACTGTTGTTAGGTTCAAACCTTCAGACCCTAGGGCAAGAAATTATAGAAAGAATATGGATGCTGGTTGGGATAGGAAAGACTTAAACCTTGCTACAACTAGGATGTGGGTTAAAGTAAAATATAAAAATGCAGCCTACTATAAGAATGAAATAGTTGATTGTGAAGCGATAATAAAAGTTACACCAATGAAAAATAGGAATGAAAATTCCTATAATGACGAGGACTATGGAGAGGATCCTTACTATCCAATTTTGCAAATAAGTCATAATTTGTATAAGGGCTGGTGCTGGCAAAATGTTAGAGAAATAAATTTTGAATTGGTCTTCAAAAGAAAAAATGGGGAGGTTATTAAATTTGATTCATCAACCTTTGATGGGAAAAATGCAACATACTTTACAATCAATTCTTTGCATGAGGCATCAGAACATAGGGATGGTTCAATCCACTATTTGGGAGCAGAATATGTAAGACCAGATGAAGCTACTATTACAGGTGCTTATGTAATCCCGGGTTCAAATATCCAAACAAGTTACAATGGAGGATATTCATCAGGAATCCAATATGCCTATAATGGTGGGACTAATAAATGGGATGGAGATGATCCAAGCCATCCTGATTGGTCAAAGAATTCTGTGTTATTTACAACAGCAAATACACAGAGATTAAATTTCACCATGGGTAACCTTATGAGAGACCCTGAGTGGGGATATGTACCTAGAACTAACTTTGTTTGGACCTCTATGTCGACCCAATCCTTTACTAATTGCTATGTCAATTATAAGGATATAGAAGTAATTAAGTCGTGGATTGATGGGGATGACGAACATAATCCTATTAAGGTAAATTTATTTAAAAACTACAGAGTAAAGATTAAATATAAAAAATCTTGGTGGGATGTAGTAACTAAAGAAATAGAAATCAAAAATCTTTTGACAGATACCATAGAATTATCTAATTCAAATAATTGGAAATCTGGTTTTTATAGAATTCCTGATGAAGAGTCTCAAGCTAAAATCATTAAGAAAAATTATAAGAAAGATAAATATCAATTGTTGGAAGATGCAGGTGGTAATTTCCCTCAGGATGTTCCAAATAATTTTGAAATCGAGGAAGTAAGTGATTTTCAATATACAATTTCTGAGGTTAAAGTTCCTGGTTATACAACAAATATTGAAAAATCAACAGATATGAATCCAGAAAGTGATCTAAATAAAGACATCTACCATATTACAAATTCTAAAGAAGGTTATGATCCAGGAAAACCAAAACCATTAAATCCTAAAATAACTGTAAATAAAAAAATAGATTATCTTGGAGATGGAGTTGAAAATAGGGATACAAACGTTCAAAGATATGTAAATTATAAAAATCAATTAGAAGATATTTATAGATTATATCTCGATGTAGAAGGTGAGAAACTTAAAAAACAAGAACCTGTAGATTTGTTATTTGTGTTAGATGGCTCTTCCAGTATGGGAACAAAAGACATGAGCTGGAATGGTGAAGCTATTAGTCGTAAGGATGCCATGATTGGGATGATAAATAATACTGACTTAGTTGAAAATTTCTTGAAGCAAAATGATCAAAATAGGGTTGCCTTCCTATATTTCGAAGGATACGCAAGAAATGAAAATACAAAAAGAGAAGATGGATATACTTACCATGAAGATGCGCAAATTATTAAAAATTGGTCCCATAGCTTTGATAGGAATATAGATTTCGATTTTAAGGCTAGATATATGGGGACAAACTACCAAGCGGGTCTTATGATGGCAGAAGAATTGTTAAGAAAATCTGAAGAACAAAAAGGTAGAAGGCAAGTTATGATTTTTATTAGCGATGGGGTCCCAACTTTTTGGATTGACAGTGATGGTAACCGTCGTGAGGATGGTCGTAACAGTTCGACCACTGTTAGTAACTCAAAATTTTATACTGAAGAATTTTTGGATGGCTTTTATAGGAGACATCCAAATCTAATCACCCACGCTGTGGGGGTATCCGAAGATATAGATGAAGAGAATCTTTTAGAATCAAAAAGTCCAGAAGTTCTCAAATACATGGCAAACAAGGGAAAAGGATCTTATATTGGAGTTAAAAGCAATACAGGAGAGCTAGTCTCTAAATTAAATTATGCTATTGAGGCTGCTGTAACAGAAGTAAGGATAGAAGATACCTTAAGTGATAGAGTTGAGCTTTTAGCCGATAAGGCAGACTTTAAAGTTGTTAAAATCAATAAAGATACAGGGGAAGAAACAATTCTTTGGGAAAATGGTCATGAAACTTGGCAAAATGGATATGGTTCTAATAAACATATCAATAGCTTGGTCTATGACGAATTTAATAAAAAAGTTGTTTTGACCTTTAACCCTAACTATAAATTAGAAGAAAATACAAAATATGTTCTTTCATATAATATCAAAACAAACCAGCAAGCAAAAGATGATTTTCTTAATAATGGTTATGATGCTGAAGGTGATAGGGATACAGATTATGAGGGGAATAATACTAGTTCCGAAAAAGAGGGATTTTATGCTAATAAAATAGCCGAAGTTTACTATAATGGTGGGAAAAAAGTATATCCTCATCCTGTTGTTCAAGTAAAAAAATTACCAAGTTATGAATTACCAACTACAGGTGGAACAGGCACTAAACTTATAAAAACAGTAGGTGCAGTAGTTTTTGTAATAGCAGCATTCAGTCTAATTAGGAAAAAAAGAAATGATTAGGAGGAATATATATTTTTATTTTGGCGGAGTATGTATTTTCATAGCCCTAATATTTCTGACTCATAATGTTACAGAAGATTATGAAGTTGATGAAAGTACTAAGAAAATAGTAAGTGAGCTTAAAGAGAGCGTGGAAAATGATTCAAATCAACAAAATAGATATATAGATAATCCTAAGATGGAGATGCCTATAAAACAAATTAATGGATATGATTATATAGGTTATTTGAGAATTAAAAAACTTTCATTGGATTTGCCTATAATGAATGAATGGTCATATCCTTTAATTAGGGTTTCTCCAGCTAGATTTAAGGGAAGTATATATGAAAATAACATGATCATATTAGCCCATAATTATAAAGCTCACTTTGGTTATCTTTATAAGCTCGATCGTGGAGATATGGTTGAATTTGTAGACATGGATAACAATCACTTTATTTATCAAGTAGAAAAAGTTGAGAAGATAAATGGAGATAAAATGGAAGAGCTTTTATCTGGCAATTGGGACTTAACCTTATTTACATGTACATTAGGTGGTAAATCTAGAGTTGTTGTACGTTGTAAAATTCAAAAATAATATTCCTGAAAATAATTAAGGTATTATTGATTTTATAATTGTGAAAAGTGAAGGATATGAATGGCTAAATTTCTTGATTTAAAAGGAGAAAAGTTTGGAAACCTTATAGCTATCTACAGAATAAAAGATAGTGAACATAAAGGTTATGCTAATTGGTTACGCAAGTGTGATTGCGGATCAAAAGTTGTAGTTAACATTAAAAAATTAAAACGAGGCACGATTACAAATTGTGGCTGTATACTAAAGAAAAATGCACTAAATGGGAATAAAGCAGAAAATCTTCTAGGTAAAAGATTTGGAAAGCTTAGAGTTGTCAAACGTGCAGAAAATAAGAATGGTAGAGTTAGATGGCTTTGCGAGTGTGATTGTGGCAATGAAAAAATTTTTACTGCTAAGTCATTAAAATCAGGGCATATAAAAAGTTGCGGATGTACGAAAGATTTTAAAACGAACAATTATAGAGATATAATGGGAAAAAAATTTGGACGTTTGCTAGTTTTAGAGCCTTCAATTTATAGAGATAAAAAAGGCTCAATTAAATGGAAATGTATATGTGATTGTGGTAATGAATGTTTAGTTACTGAAGATAATCTCGTTCGTGGAAAAACAACTAGTTGTGGTTGTAAGAAAAAAGAAATACGCTCAAATATTTGTAATCAGGTCAGCTTATATCAAGACACAAGTTATACGTTTTTAAAGTTTAGAAAAAATGTAAGATCGGATAATAAGTGTGGAGAACTTGGAATATAAAAGCTAAATAATGGAAAATATAGAGCGTTTATAGGTTTTAAAAAGAAAAGGTACGATTTGGGTACTTATAATATAATTCAAGAAGCACTATTTAAAAGAAAGTATGCTGAAGAAATTTTACACGAAGGTTTTTGCGATGCTTTTGAAAGATGGAAAGTGTTAAGCAATGGAAAGAAGGAGTGGGAAGAAAAAAACCCTCTTATTTATGATGTGGAATTTAATAATAAAGAATTTAACATTATATGTAATATTGAAGAATTAGAAAAAATAAGTTTTTAAATTGAATTAAGTTATAGATTTGTCAGGATAAGATAAAAAGTCCATATTATGGTAAATAAAAATCTTTAAGACAGATTATAAAGCTAAGCCAAATAAAAAAGAATATCAGTGATGTAGAGATAAAGATCGGCAGTCTTCGGACTGCCTTTATTTTTTTGCTTAGTATAACGCGGTAAATCATATAATTGAAAGGAATCTGTATTATATGCTATAATTAGGTAGTTAATCTATACATTTAGAAAGGTAAAATATAGAATTGGAGAATGATATGGGATTTTCATATAATAAATTATGGAAGTTATTAATAGATAAAAATATGAAAAAAACAGACTTACAATGTGCAATCGCAACAACTCCCAAGACAATAGCAAAAATGGGAAGAGACGAAAATGTAAGTTTGGAAACATTAGGGAAGATTTGTGAGTATTTTCAATGTGATATTGGAGATATTATTGAATATGAGGGAGATGAAAGAGATATATCCTAATATAAATCTTGAAGATACTTTAGATTGTGCTTTTGATAATAGAAAATTGTTAAAATTTAATTAGTAGAGGTAGTTAAAGATGAAAGATTTTGAAACGCTAGAAATAAGTATTCCAGCAGATCCTGATGGTTATGTTTTATTAAAGTGTCCATCTTGCGGAGAGAGATTTATGCTTCTTGTAGAAGATATAGAAGATGACACAAATTTGGATATTTGGTGTCCTAACTGTGGTTTAAAACACCAAGACTATTTAGATGATGAAACAATAAATCTAGCGGAGAGTATGATAGAGAATAAAGTAGCTGATATATTAAATGAATTTTCAGCCACTATGAAAAAAAGTTTCAAAAACTCAGAAATTAGAATTAAAACCGAGAAAATTAAAAAGCAGCCAGAGATACCTATAGGACGAAAAACTGGAGATTTTGAAGAAAAATATTATGAGTGTTGCGAGAAAAAAGCAAAAATTAGTAGCATAAAAAAACTTGAGGGTGGATATTGTCCTTTTTGTGGGGAGATTGTAGATGGAGATTAATAAGAAAGAACTAAGAAAAATTAGTAGAAAATTTAGAAGTTTGGGTTCAGATGTAATTAATGCAGATTATAGGGAACAAATCGATCTCCTAAGAGAATTTATAGATTATGTAGATAAGACATCTTTGATAAGAAATTATATTGAAAGTTTCAAATATGATATAGATGATTTAGAGGAAAGTATAAATAATGTTTATTCATCTTATGGGAGACAATGTTTAGATTTGGGAAGTAATGCAGGAAGAAGATTGTATCTTTTATACTCTACTTTTAAATACATTTTAGAAAATAATTTAAATACAATTAACTTTGGATGGTTTTACGCTAATAGCAACAAGTATCAAGATATGGCACAAAGTTTTGGGAATAGAATGGTTTACCCATTTATTTCAGGAATTGAAGAATATATTAAAGATATAGCAACTGATATGGGGTACGATGACAATAATAAATATGAAATTAACATAAATAGTTCTGGTGTTCAGGTAAATTTAGCTAGTGATAATTCATCTATAGATGCAATACAAAATAATTACTTAAATAAGAATGAAATTGATGAAGAAATATCAAAATTGGAAAGCCAATTGGAAAATATAGATGACGAAGATAAACGAAGTATTTTAATGGGAAATATGGAGTTGATAAAGGGAGAAGTAGTCAAAGCAAATCCTAATAAAAATCTATTAAAAACTAGTTTTAATTCTTTAAAATTTATGATTGGATCTATAGCAACACTTCCAGATTTTATTGAAGGTATAAACAAATTAGGTGCATTATTAGGAATTCTAAAGTAGGTTTAACCATGCTTAGTTATATAGAAAAAGGATATCTTGATGAATTATTTAATAGAGGTGGCTATGTTCTAGATTTTTCTACGAATGATTTTGATGAGTTCACATTTCAAAGTATAGGGATAAGATTATGTGAAAAGTATCATCTGTCAAAAGGAAAGTCACTTAGAGAATTTACAAACGAAGGTGATTCTTATAAAATTGCTAAACTATATAAAGATCTTTTAGAGTTTTACTCTGTTTATTTTAGTGATGAGATAGAAGAAAACAAAAAAATAATAGAGGAACTTCTTTTAAATCTCTATATATTAAGTGTAAAGATATTATTAATCGAGAATTATCAAATAGCTCAAATCTTATGTCAGAAGCAGAAGTTTTGAAAATTAAATTCTCCTCTGAATATATTAATTCTCAAATTGATTTAATGCTAGAAATGGTGGATAGAAATCCCACAGAAGCAATAGGAAAATCAAAGGAACTACTTGAAAGTTGTTGCAAGGAAATTTGCAATAATTTAGGAGAGAATAAAAAAGATAACTTAAAATTAACACAATTAGTTAAAGAAACCTTTAAGTGTTTAAAAATTCCAAATGAAAACATGATAATTGATGAAACTGAAGACAAAATAGTAAAGCAAATTACAGGGAGTTTAAATGGACTTGCTTCAGGAATTAACGATCTTAGAAATCATTATGGAAGTGGACATGTAAGAGAAAGGAATTTTAAAGCTTTGAGTAAAAAGCATGCAGAACTTTCTGTAGGTGCGAGCATAACATTGACTAGATATCTTTGGGATTCTTTTAGAGAAATCGAAAATAGTAATAATTTATAAGATCAAGAAGTGAAGATGTTACCTCTCCACTTCCTTTCCATAATAATTTTCATAGTTTTTCCTGTACTGAACAAGGTCAGAAAATTGTTCTTTATTCAAAGAATACTCTTGCATAAGGGTGTTCTTTTTTTCTTGCAGTTTATCGAGGTTTGTTAATATTTCTTTTGTATTTGGTAGTTTTTTATAATTCTTTAGTATGTCTTGAGCGGATATTTTATAGACAGAAAGTTCGCTATAATACTCATCTGCAAATTGCTTATCCTCAGGATTTTTCTTGTGGTATTTATAGATTTCACGATACTTATTTATAGTATTTATATTTTCCATATCTTGAGATAAACTCTTCATTTCAGTTTCAATTTTCTTTATTTTATCTAACAAATTTTGTCTATCATCTGCGGCTTTTTTTATTAGATCATCGAGTTGAGTGATTGAATTAATTCCTTGCTCTCTTAATTTAATTATTGAATCAGCCATCGTTTTGATATTATGTTTTCTTGCCCAGACTTCATAACCTTTTGAGGATTGAGCCTTTTCATTAGTAGATATATCAATAACATTTCCTACACGTTTTTTAATAGGATTAGCTTTATTTTTGATAGCTAAATTTATTCTTTCTTTGATTTTTTCTTCGGTATAATCTTCTCCAATAGTCTTTGCTCTTGTAAATCTTTGCTTATCTTTATGGCGAAAAGCAATGTGTTTACCAAACTTAATTTCATAATCAAGAGATTTCATATTTTCTAAAAATTCTTCCCACGAGTTAGACTTATTAATCATTCTGTCTATATCAAATTGCAGTTTAGATTTCCAGGAATTTCCTTTCTTGTTTTGGTCATATTCGTACCAAGACTTACCAGCAGTTTTATATTTTCTTTTGTAAGCTTCATAATATTCATCAATGACTGAAAGCTTATTTTCCTTACATAATTCATCACTTTGATACCTGATTTTATGATAAGTTTTTTTGTTAGACTGGTAGCATTTACCAGTCTTGTAATTAACATTATTAAAAATAATATGGTTGTGTATATGCCCTCTATCTATATGAGTTGCAAGAACAAATTCATAATCTTCTTTTAAAATTTTCTTGCATAATTCCATTCCTATTTCATGAGCTTTTATAGGATCAACCTCTCCTGGTAGAAAAGATTGGATCAAATGTCTAGCCAAAACTGTACCTTTAGTATCATTGTCTTCTCGTGTTTTCATAAATTGAATATGGACAGTAGATGGATGACATTTGAATGAAGATACCAAGATTTTTTCATCAGTTTTTTCACTCTTAGTTATATAGTCTATTGCCAAATTTAGAGTTGATTTTATAGGATGTATTTTTGTAATTGCCATACTAATCACCAGAACTTTCTTTTGATTTATTAAGAAGTAGGGAATGGATCTGCCATATTTCTTTTGACAATTTTTCTATTTTTTCTCTCATATAATCAATATCTTTCTTGTAAATAATGCTAGTTGTATTAGTGGCTTTTGCAATCTGGTTTATATTATTTGTTGCATTTGAAAGTAGCCATTGCAGGTTTCTAAATGGTTCTAAATCTACAATATAAATTTCTTTTTCTAATACACATTTTCTAAGAAAGTGGGACATGGTTTTGCAATTTGCAAGTTTCACTTTCTTTTCAAAAATTTCTTTTTCTTCATCTGTTAAATATATTTTAAGTTGATTTTTTCTTGTTCTATTATCCATAGTATATCTCCTTATCATAAAATATTGGGGTCTCAGGGTTCTCCCTAACAAGGTAAAATTGATAAAAAAAGAAGCAGTCCATAAAGGTTCTGCTTCATCAATTTTTCGTAAGTGGGTACTCACTTACTGTGCTTGCTATTAAAGTTATAAGCGTTAAGCTTGCTATTAAAGTTATAAGCGTTAAGCGTGTTATTTATATTAAATCAATTATACCATACTCAGAATATAATTTCAGGGCACTATTGACAAAAGTATAAGAAAATGATAATCTATATTAATAGAACGAGTGTCGGTCAATAGGTGGTGAGGTTTTGGCAAAGAGAAATGTAAAGGATCCAGAAGAAAGAAAACAGGAGCTTATAAATATAGCATCAAGACTTTTTGAAAAGGATGGATATGAGAAAGTTTCTGTGCGAGATATTCTCGCAGAAGTTAATGGAGCGCCGGGAATGTTTTATTATTATTTCAAATCAAAAGAAGATATTTTCTTGGCTTGTATGGAAACATATTTTGAAGAAAAACTAAAAAATAAGTTGGATATACTTCAAAAAAAGGAAATGGATTACGAAGAAAGAATAAAAATTGTAAGAGAACTTATAGTAAAAGATATCGGTCAATTTACAACAAGATATAATTTTTCGAAAGAGAATTCAATTACAGATAACTCTTACAGGCTATGGGAATTAATTCATTACATTGGAAAATTTATAGATGTCTATTCAGAGTTTATAATTGAAGGAATTGAAAATAAAAAAATAGAAAATAATATGGGAATAAACAGAGAAAATGTGAGAAGTTTTGCAGCTTTTATTTTATACGGAGCTGTTGGAACAATATATAATGACTATATTATTAAGGGAGAAAACAAAACAAATTCAAGTGAAGCCTTTGGAATAATAAGCGAACTATTTCAAAGACCTCAGTAGAGAAAAATAAAATATAAGTATTTTACAAGGGAAACATCAACGGTGTTTTCCTTGTATTAGTTTTAAGGTAAATGAACGAACTCGTTCGGTAAGGAGGCACGTTTTAGATGAAAAAGAAGAAATCAATCAAAGATATTATTTCCTACAGTGAAATAAAAAAAGGACAACTTGTAGGAGGAATATTATTTGTTAGTCTTGGGATGCTATTAAGTATTTGTCCAATTTTGGTGATATACAAAGTCATAAAATCTCTATTTTTATATGGAAAATTAGAACAAAGTACAATACAGTTCTGTATCTATGGACTTGCAACAGTGATATTGGCATATTGCTTAACTTACATTGGCGGTATTTTATGCCATAAGTTTTCATATGTTTTAATAGCTAACTTAAAAAAGAAGATATTATTTCATATTGGGAATCTTCCTTTAGGTTTTTTTACCGGAGACAACAAGTCAAAAATAAGGCAAGTATTAGGATCGGACATGAATCAAATTGAGGGATATTTTTCTCATCAATTACCAAATTTAATTTCAACTTTAGCACTAATTTTAGCAATGATAATTGTTATGTTGAAGATAAATTTAATATTAGGTCTTACGACTTTGTTAATTATATTTGTCGGTTTAGGAATTCAGATTGCAATCATGGCGAAGATTATAAAGTCGGGTGGACTTGAGAAGAATTTTGCGATTTTGGATCAAATTAATTCAGCAACTACTGAATACGTTAAAGGTATGCCGGAAGTGAAAATATTTGGAACAGGAGCAAAATCATTTAAAACTTTTTCAAAGTCAGTAGGAGAATATAGAGACTTTACAAGTTCGATGACATCAATGATAAGACCAGGATTTGTCTCATTTAGAATGTTTATTTTATCTGTTGCAACATTCATAGTTCCAGTAGGAATACTTTTAATGTCACGAAATAATAACTTGGATTTTGCTACAGTATTTATTTTCTATTTGATTCTTGCACCTGCTATTAGCGTACCTGCATTAAAACTTAGAGATTTTGCAGAAGGGATGAATTTACTAAATGAAGTTGTTTTGAGAATCTATGAAATTATAGATGAAAAAGAATTGGCAATTGAAAATAGCGAGGAAGAGATAAAAGGTCATGATCTTGAATTTGAGAATGTAAGCTTTTCTTATGGAAATGAAGAGGTTTTAAAGAATATAAGCTTCTTTGCTAAACAAGGAGAAGTTACAGCATTGGTTGGCTATTCGGGAGCAGGCAAATCTACTATTGGAACGCTAATACCGAGATTTTACGATCCTTCAGAAGGTTCTATTAAAATTGGTGGAGTTAATATAAAAAATATTACGATAAACGCCTTAATGGACAAGATAGCATTTGTTTTTCAAGACAGCGATTTAATCACAGATACAGTTTTCAATAATGTTGCTATGGCAAAGATGGGCTCTACAAAAGAAGATGTCATAAAAGCATGTAAAAAAGCAAGATGTCATGATTTTATTGTAAAACTTCCTGAAGGATATGACACAGTTTTGGGTAAAGGAACTTATTTATCTGGAGGAGAGAAACAACGTATTGCCGTAGCAAGAGCGATTTTAAAGGACGCACCAATATTAGTATTAGACGAAGCAACGAGTTTTGCTGATTCTGAAAATGAATATCTTATGCAGGAAGCTTTGTCTGAATTGGTTAAAGATAAGACAGTTATCATGATTGCTCATAGGTTAAATACCATAGAGCATGCAAATCAAATCTTAGTAATATCTGATGGAAAAATTGCAGAAAGAGGTAAGCATGAAGATTTAATCGTTGCAGATGGAATATATAAGAGACTCTTTGATATTTATAAGAAGACAAATATTTGGCAAATGGATATAGAAGGGAGTGAGAATGAATGATAAGAAATATTACATTAGGAAAGATGAATAATATAAGAAAATCAATTATTTTAAATGTTTTGGCATCTATTTCCAACCTTATACCATTTATTGCTTTGGCGAAAATTGTAGAAACACTATTTTTAAATAGAGGTGCAGATAGTATAGATACGAGCCTTTTATGGAAGTATTTTGGGATAATGGCAGTATTTTTCTTAATAACATTCTTATTGGAAAATTTAGCCACAAAATATACCTATGAACTTGGATACAAGACAAGTGCAGATGGAAGAATAGAGCTTGCAGACCACATAAGAAAACTGCCGATAGGTTATATTTCAGGGAAAAGCTCGGCAGAGATTTTAGATACATTAATGAATGATTTTTTCAAAGTTGAAACGGCAGTAACTCATCAATTACCTCAATTTTTCAGTGGTATATGTGTAGCGGTTCTTTGCTCAATATTATTTTTGGTAATTAATGTAAAAATGGGAATAGCAACACTTATTGGATTACCGATTTCTATTCTCCTTCTTACACTCATGCAAAACTTTCAGAAAAAAATTTATTTAAAAACAAAGAACATAAGGATAAAAGAGGAAGAAGATATAAACGAATACTTGGATGCCATTAAGACTCTAAAAGCTTATAACAGCTTAGATGATACATTAACAAAACTTGAAGAAGATATAGATAACTCGAGAGACGCAAATATTAAGAGTGAGAAAGGAGTTGGTTCATTAACTACTATAGCAAGTATGATTTTAAGAATAGGACTTCCTTTGATGAGTTTAGCAGGTTCCTATTTATTTATAAATGGATCTTTGGAAATTGATACATTTTTAATGTTCTTATTTGTAGGCACAAGGATATTTGATCCCTTGGAGCTTGCACTTGTAAATTATACAGGTCTACAAATGGCATCAGTTTCAGGAGAGAGAATCATTAACTTGCTTAACGCTAAACCTATGTCAGGAAATTGCGATGTAAACGAAAGCAACAAAATTAAAATCTGTGATGTTTCATTTTCTTATAAAGAATCTAAGGTTATCGATAATGTTTCATTAGACATTAATGAAAATGAATTAACTGCTTTTGTTGGTTACTCTGGCTCTGGAAAATCTACACTAATTAAATTAATATCCAGATTTTATGATCCTAATGAAGGGAAAATTAAAATTGGTGGGGTAGATTTGCTAACAGCCGACCCTGATAAATTAATGGATAAATTTTCTGTTGTTTTTCAAGATGTGTATCTTTTTAAAGACACAATTTATAACAACATAAAATTTGGTAATGAAAATGCAAGTAAAGATGAAATCATGAATGCTGCAAAAATGGCAGGAGCTTATGACTTTATAGTCAATAAAGATGATGGATTTGACACTATGATTGGACAAGGAGGAGCGACTCTGTCTGGAGGTGAGAAACAAAGAATATCAATAGCGAGAGCAATATTAAAAAACGCCCCAATAATACTACTTGATGAAGCAACATCTTCACTTGATCCTGAAAATGAACTTATTATACAAGAAGCAATATCAAATTTAATTAAAAATAAAACAGTTGTGGTTGTAGCTCATAAATTAAGGAGCGTAATGGGAGCTGATAAAATTGTTGTTTTAGACAAAGGAAAGGTAGAGGAAATTGGGAAGCATGAAGAACTTATTAAAAATGAAGGACTATATAAAGACTTATGGAATTATCAAGAAAAGTCTAAAGAATGGAAGATTGTGCAGTAACAATCAATTTTAAAGGAGAAAATTTATGAAAACACAAAAGAAATCATCAAAAAACGCAGTTACAGCTGGTGTTTTAATTGCACTTTACTTTGTAACATATGCAGTCATTGGGGCAATATCTATGCCTGTCCCTGTTTTATTTTTACTAATGCCTATGCTTGTAGCACTATTTGCTGCACCAACCTATCATATGCTTCTTGCAAAGACAAAGTCAGCCACTGCTATTGTAATCGCAGCTATCTTACCAAGTATTTTATTAGTTGCAACTGGGCATATTCCAATTGCACCATTAGTGGCAGTGCCTGCCGGAATAATTGCTATGTTCATAGCAAAAGGTGGGAATTATACAGACTTTAAGAAAAATACAATTAGTCATATGTTTTTTTCTCTAAACTTATTTGGAGGATTCTTACCAATTTGGGTTATGAGAGAAGCATTTTTTGAAAGTGTAATAAAAGGTGGCTTAGATCAAAGCTTTTGTAACACAGTAAGAGCATGGACACCAATATGGATGTTACCAGTTATGATTATAGGAACATTTGTATTCTCTTTGATTGGTTCTTATTTTACAAAAAAAATATTAAATAAAAAGTTGGAATCCGCAGGAGTTTTATAATGGAAAATTCAAAGTTTGTTCTGGGGTCAAAATATGACCTCAGAACAAAACTTATCTTGCTTATAGGTGCGAATATTTTAATTTTTTTAGGGTTTGATTGGATCTATCAAAGCCTTATTACATTATTTTTCCTTGTCATTATTATTAGCGATGGTTATAAAAAATCCGCTATAAGGTATATTTTATTTTTTGTAATAAGTGTAGTATTGGAAAAATCTTTAGCCTATTTTAGTATGAATTTTCTTTTGAATTTAATTTTATTTATCTTGGCAATTGGAAGAAAATTTTTGCCATGTATTATCGTGGGTAAATGGATTTTAAATTCAACATCTGTTTCCAGTGCAGTGGCAACTTTACAAAAATTAAAACTTTCAAAAGACTCGCTCATAATGATTTCTGTAATATTTAGATGTTTGCCTACTATTAAAGACGAATGGAGTCATATAAATATGGCGATGAAAACTCGAGGAATTAATTTTAACTTAATCAATTTAACAAGAAGACCAACATTAATTATGGAATATTTTTTTGTGCCCTTGTTCGTAAGTGTGATAGAAATTGGGGATGAGCTCTCTCAATCAGCCATTATAAGGGGACTCGATGCTCCTGTTAACAAAACAAGTAGACACCTAATTAAGTTTAGAAAAAATGATATTGGTGTTCTAATTCTTATGATTTTAATTTTATCAATAGTAATATTTATGAAAGTGTCAGGGTGGGATTTATGATTGAAATTAGAGAATTAAGTTTTAAGTACAAGGGAGGATCCGATTACTCATTAAATGATATAAACTTGAAAATCAAAAAAGGGGAATGCATTCTTCTATGTGGCAGGAGCGGTTGCGGAAAGTCCACTCTATTAAAGCTCATGAACGGCATAATACCTGAGTTTTATGATGGGGACATTTCTGGCAGCGTTATGGTCAATGGTATGAATACATTTACAACACCAATTTATAAATTATCTAATAATGTAGGCTCGGTTTTTCAAAATCCTAAAACACAGTTTTATACAACCAATACAACCGATGAAATTGCTTTTGGTTTAGAAAATTACGGAATAGAAAGAGAAGTAATTAACAAAAGGATTGAAGAAGTTGAAAAAGAGCTTCATCTTGAAAACTTGATGAATAAAAATATATTCAATCTTTCTGGAGGAGAAAAGCAGAAGATTGCTATAGCAAGCATTTACGCATTAAACCCTGAGATATTTATTCTTGATGAACCATCTTCAAGCTTAGACATAAAGTCAATGAAAGAACTATCGCTTACAATAAAAAAGCTTAAATCTTTAGGAAAAACTATTATTATTGCAGAACACAGGTTGTGGTATTTAAAAGACATTGTTGATAGAGCAATATACTTAGAGGATGGAAAAATCATCAGAGAATATAGTATGGATGAAATTGAAAATCTAAGTGAAGATGAACGAATGAGAACAGGACTTAGGCATTCTGATTATAAAGCTATTGAAGGATTTGATGATTTTGAAACTTCAAATAAAGGGACTTTATTAGAGTTAAAAAATCTGATATTCAAAAGAAATACAAGAATAATCTTGTCCATTGAGGATCTTAAATTTTGCTATGGGAATATTATTGGGATTGTTGGAGAAAATGGAATTGGGAAGTCTACATTAGCAAAAATTATATGTGGCTTATACAAAGAAAATAAAGGTAAAATTTTAAAAGATGATGAGAATTTAAATATAAAAAGTAGGCTAAATAAGAGCCTACTTATTATGCAGGAAGTGAATTGTCAGTTATTCACGGACACTGTTAAAGATGAAATAGTATTAACATCAAATATTAAAGATGATAATGCTTTAGATACTTGGTTAAAAGATATGGAGTTAAAAAATATCAGTGATAGAAATCCTCACACCTTGTCAGGAGGACAAAAACAGAGAGTAATTATCTTATCCGCTTTACTATCCGAGAAGAAAATTCTATTTTTTGATGAACCAACTAGTGGATTGGACTATAGAAATATGAAAATAGTAGCTAAAAACATAAAGAAAGTAAAGGAAGAAGATAAGTTGATTTTAATAATATCCCATGATGTTGAGTTTTTAGAGTCAGTTTGTGATAAAGTGATTGATTTCACGTCTTTATGAAAATGCATACATTAGTAAATTACAAGAGGGACATATGATACAAACGCAAGAAAAACGAGAAGTTGTAAATAGTATTTTTTATAATATTCCATAAAATAAACTTTATAATAGATTTTTTTCATTTTAGAGGACTTTTTATGCCTATGTGCAGAAGTCCTCCTTTTTTTGTCTAAAAACGCAGATAAAAAAAGAAATGGAGGAAATTAAATGCCAAAAGAATATTACCTTTATGTCAACGGACAAAGGGTTAAAGTCCGCGAGCAGATATACAAAGTCTACTGGCGAGAAAAAGAACACGAAAAGTATTTGGAGCAGGTGGACAAGAAAAAACACTTGCTCTTTTTTTCGTCTCTAAATCACGATGGGAATTTTGAAGATAATCTAGAAGATAAAACTGTTGATGTTGAAAAAGTTATAGCTACACAAATGATGATTGAAGCACTAAGAAATGCAATATCAAAGTTAAATAAAGATGAACGGGAAATAATTGAAAGATTATATTTCAATGATGAAACACTTTGTGCAGTAGCAAAGATTCAAAATATATCACATCCTGCTTTAATAAAAAGACGAGATAAGATTTTAGAAAAACTAAAGAAATTTATAGAAGAAATATAATTTCTGGTTACCAAAGAGGGCAAATTTTCCTTTATAAAGTGAGGGGAGTTTTGTCCTCTTTCTATTTTAAAAGAAATTTAAACAATATTTGAACCTTAACAATTGAATAGACCAAGACAAGACATTAATCATTTTTGGAACGTAATAACCTATCCGCCAAGATCTTTCTGCTGAAAAATTCGGCAAAACAAGTACTGCTATGCAAAAAGCAAGGGAAGAAGAAAGGGAGCGATAAGTAAGAGTTTGAATATAGGGAGGGATACCCTATCCGCTAAGAAGAAAATGAGGATAATGATACTTCTAAGGTTGAAGCCGGCTCATCCTGAACAGAGGCGGAGGTGAGATTCCTATGTTGCTAATCCAAGGCACTTGTCAATGTCAAAAAACTTTAATTTTATATTGTGAGGTAAAACCTATGAATACAAAAGAAAAGAAGAAATATAAACCTAAAGAGCAAATATCAAAAGAAGATTATTCTAAAAAAATTACTTACACTCAAAGTGATAAAGAATCCCTCGACTTACTAGATATTGTAGAGCGTTATTTATGTAAAGCTTGTATAAGACTATAAGCTGGGGTGCTGACTTAAAAACTTGGGTGCGGTAAAATATAAGTGGTAGAAGAACTCCTTAATGACTATTTGCTTAAATACAAATTAAGGAGGTTTTGTGATGGAAAAATTTGCTTGTATTTATCTTCGTTTATCGAGAGAGGATGGAGATAGCACAGAAAGTAATTCTATTTCAAATCAAAGACAGATTATCAAATCATATGCAAGGGACAATGATTTTAAAGTTGTTGCTGAATATGTAGACGATGGCTTTTCAGGATCTAATTTTGACAGACCAAAATTTAAGAAGATGATTCAAGATCTTGAAGAGAAGAAGTTCAAAACAATTATTGTCAAGGGCTTATCCCGTTTTGGGAGAGATTATATCGAATCAGGTAAATATCTACAAAAGATATTTCCAGAAAAAGGTATAAGGTTTATATCCGTAAACGATAACTATGATAGTGAAAATGCAGATGTAAGCGATACACACTTAATTCTTCCAATAAGAAACTTTATTAATGATTCTTATTGTAGAGATATTTCTATGAAAGTTAAATCTTCAAAAGAGATCAAAAGAAAGAATGGTGAATTTATTGGTGCATTTGCTCCTTTTGGTTATAAGAAGGATAGCAAAAACAAACATAAGTTAGTCGTTGATACAGAAGTTTCACATATAATTGAAAGAATCTTCAATATGAAGATAGACGGTTATTCTTCTAAGGCTATTGCAGATTTTTTAAATAGCATAGGTTGTGTAACACCATCTAAGCATAAAGAAAATTCTGGTGATAATCATACTACTGGTTTTATTGTTAAAGACTCTAAATGGGACGCAAAAATGGTAAATAGGATTATTACAAACAAGGTCTATATAGGAGTGCTTGAACAAGGAAAAACTAGAAAACTAAATTACAAGTCTAAGAGAGAAGTAGAAGTAAATGAAGAAGATTGGATTGTAATAAACGACTCTCATAAACATATTATTTCAAAAAGTATTTATGCTTTAGCTAATAAGATGATGATGAGAGATGTAAAGCAATCAGCAGATATACCACATATTTTATCAGGAATGCTTTATTGCAAGGACTGTGGATCTTCAATGGTTAGAAGAAAGGTTAAGTCCAAGAATGGATATAATATTTTTTATATTTGTTCTCACTATAATAACAAAGGAGATTGCACAAGACATAGTATAAAAGAAGACTATCTACTGGATATGACTCTTTTTGCACTTAAAGATTATTTAAAAAAATATAATGAACTACTAAGTCAAGTTAATAAGTTAGATGTATCAAAAGTTACATTTAATATTGACTTTGAAAGCTTAAACTCAGAAAAGAGAAAGTATGAAAGACTTAGACAATTTTTATATATGGACTTAGAAGACGAACTTATAACTTCTGAAGAGTTTGAAAGGTTCAGAAAAAATTATCTTATTAAGATTAGGGAAATAGAGAAACAAATTGCTACAAAGAAAAATATACTTGCCAACTTGCAAGAAAAGATGACAAATAAGGACAGTTTGGTTTCCGAAATTGTTCCCACTGATTTAAGTAGTCTAAATAGGCTAACAATTGTATCTTTTATAGATAGAATTGAAATCGGAGAAAATAATGAGATTAATTTTGTCTTCAATAATTTGGAAACAGTTAACTTACTGAAGACCCTTATAAAAGAAGAAAGTAAAAGTAAGTCCGAAGGAAAGAAGAATTTGATTTCAATAAATAAGGTATTTGGAAATGCTCTTGAAAATAAGACTCCAATGCAATTAGTTGGAGGTGTTTTATAATGGCAAGAACTTCCAAAAGATATATTGAAAAGAAAAATGAAAAGACAGAAAGAAAAGTCTTTAAGGCCGGAATTTATACAAGATTATCTAACGAAAGAACAGAAGAGTGGAGAGAAAAATCATACTCAATAGAAACTCAAATCCTATCTTGTAAAGAATATGCATTAAAAGAAAATATAGATGTTTTAGAAGTTTATACTGACTATGAATATAGTGGGACAAACTTTGAAAGACCATCATTTCAGAATATGATGCAAGATATTAGGGATAGAAGAATCAATTGTATTATTATCAGAGATTTATCAAGACTTGGAAGAGAATATCTTGAAATGGGAAGATTAATTGATAAAGTTTTTCCATTTTTAGGTGTTAGATTTATTTCTGTTAATGATAAATTAGACACAGTCAAAGAAACAGATTCAAAGAAATCTTTTGAGGTTACTCTTAAAAATATTATCAACGATATGTATGCTAAGGATATTTCAGTTAAGATAAAAACCTCAAAACACAATAGAGCAAGAAATGGATACTTTATTGGATCTGTTCCACCTTATGGCTACAAGATTAAAAAATCTAAAGAAGGTCAAAAACTTGTAATTGATGAAAATGTTAGATTTATTGTGGAAGAGATGTTTGATTTGACTCTTCAAGGCAAAAGCCAGTATGAAGTAGCAAAGCATTTTAATGAAAAAGGCTATGCTCCTGGAATGATTTACTATAAAACTGGGAGAGTTTACAGAGAAGATGATGATCCTGAATGGAATAAAGGGACAATTTCTAAAATGCTTACAAACCCAGCTTATACGGGGACTTTAGTACAAGGAGTTAAGCAACAAAATCTTGCAAAAGGAATTAAACAACATTTTGTAGATGAAAGTCAGCATATAATTTGTGAGAATGCACATGAAGCAATCATTTCTAAGGAAGTTCACGAAAGAATCTTACGAGAAAGACGAGAGAGAAAGAAAAATCATGTTTTCAGTTCGCCAATGCACAATTTTGAAAATAGGGACTATGAGAACAGATTTAAAGGTCTTGTAATCAATAATAATACTGGCAAAGAACTTAATAGAAGAACTCGTATCTATGGTAAGAATAGAGATAGACTTTATTATTCATTTCAGAACGAAAGATTTAGTGGAAGTATAAAACCCGAAAAATCAGTATTCATTATGGAAAGGGATTTGGATCAGGCTATTAGTGATAAGATTTCTGAGTTTATTATGAAGACAACTAGCAAGACAAAATTTGTTAATCGAATTAAAGCTAGATTTAATAAAGCAATAGATACTTTTAAGAAAGACATTGAAAATCTTAAAAGAAAAAATCTAAATGAAGAAAATATCATTCAAAAAGCCTATGAAGACTACAGTCTAGGCAAAATTGATAGAGATGAGTATCTATTAAAAAGAGAGATTGCTCAAAGTCATATGGCTACATTTGATAATGAGATTTCAGCAATTGAAGTTAATATATCAAAACTTAAAAAAGAAAGATTAAAATCAACAAAATGGATAAATGATTTGTATGCTTCAAAGAATTTGGAAAAGCTACCTGGAGATTTAATCCATAGCTTAATTGAAAAAATAATAGTTTATGATAAACACGAATTTGAAATAGTCTTTAAATTCAATATAGATAATTTGGTAGGAGGAACAAGCGATGAGTAAGATTGCTCTTTATATCAGATTATCCGTTGAAGACATGATAAAGACTGATGAAAGTGAAAGTATCATAAATCAAAGAGCATATCTAAATGATTATCTCGATAAGAATGAAGAATTTAAAAATTTCACAAGAGAAGAATATGTTGATGACGGATATTCTGGAACAAATGAAAATAGACCAGCCTTTCAAAGAATGCTTGAAGATGTGAAGAAAAATAATATCCAGACAATAATTGTAAAAGACTTGTCCAGATTTATGAGAGATTATATAACACTTGGAGATTATCTTGAAAATATATTTCCGTTCCTAGGAGTAAGGTTCATTGCCATAAATGATGGCTATGATAGCAACAAAGAAAAGGGAAATGGAACAGATTTAGATATTCAATTCAAGGGACTATTATATGATTTCTATACAAAAGATATTTCTGAAAAGGTAAAGTCATCTATGACTACACTTAAAAAACAAGGAAAGTTTTTAGCTTGGAGTCCACCATTGGGATATATGAAAGATCCTAATGATAAACACAAAATCATAGTTGACGAAGAAACTGCCTGGATAGTAAAGAAGATCTTCAAACTTGCACTTGATGGTATATCTTCAAGAAATATAGCTAAGATATTAAATGAGGAAAAAATTCCAACACCATCAAAAAGAAAGAGCGAATTAACCAATCTTGACTTTGAATATTCAATAATTAGAACTGCGAAAAAACCTAGACCAACTTGGACTAATGGCAATGTAATAGATGTATTAGCAAATGAAAATTATACTGGAACTTACACTTTTAATATGCAAGATAAGTCAGTGTTAAATCCGTCTTCTTTTAAATTTAAACCAAAAGAAGAATGGGGAAGAGTTGAGAATAATCATGAAGCTATTATATCTAAAGAAGACTTTGAAAAAGTTCAGAAGATTAAGGAGAAGAATCTATTTATGAAAGGTAAAAACACCGATTATGAATGGAGGAAGAAATCTCCACTACAAGGTTTTGCAAAATGTCCAACTTGTAATCACATTCTAGGATGTACTCAATCAAAAAGAAAACGACAAGATGGAACTATAAGAGTTCACACATATTTTACTTGTAGGATATGTAAGTGTAATAATGTAAAACACAAGAACTCAAGAGCAGGAAGCCTTGAAGAGCAAGTATTTGAAGCAATAAAAGAAAAATATGGTCTAGAAAATCCAATCAAGGATGAAAAAGTAAAAGTTAAACCTATGGAAAAATCTATCGAGGATCTTGAAACAAAGAAAATGCAAAATTTTGAGAAGTATAAATTAGGCAAGATGAATAGACAAAAATTCATTGACTCTAAAAATTTGATAGATGAAGAAATACAAGTAATAAAAGAAAAAATACAAAAAGCAAAAGAAGAAAAAGAAGTAATAGACAACACTAAACTTACCAGAGAATTGATGGAAAAATATATAGATTCAGTACTCTGTGAAGGAAACGAAGTGTTGAACATAATATGGAAGTAGCAAAGGGGGTGAGCAATCACTCTCTTTTAAATTACATAACAATAACCTCTTTTTTGTCATAAGCTTGACATGAGAGGGAAGTGGGTCCCTGCTTTTGCAAATGAAGAAGCAATTTGATGAGCATATAATTGACGAAGGCTTCTTTGGTCAAGAAATCAACATGACCAACTTCAACCTAGCCCGTATGAATATGTTCCTCCACAATGTCAACTACAACAACTTTTCCATAAGAAGAGGAGACACCCTAATAAATCCCCTTCATGGAGATGAAAAACCCTTTGATGCCATTGTTTCGAATCCACCTTACTCAATAAAGTGGATAGGAGATAAGGATCCAACACTTATAAGTGATGAGAGATTTGCCCCAGCAGGTAAATTGGCACCAAAATCTTATGCAGACTATGCCTTTATCTTACATTCACTTTTTTATTTATCAAGTCAAGGAAGGGCTGCCATAGTTTGCTTCCCAGGAATTTTTTATAGGAAGGGTGCAGAAAAAACTATTAGGCAGTACCTAGTGGACAACAACTTCATCGACTGTGTAATTCAACTACCAGAAAATCTCTTCTTTGGAACATCTATAGCAACTTGCGTCCTCGTAATGGCGAAGAACAAGACAGAAAATAAAATCTTATTTATTGATGCAAGCAAGGAATTTAAAAAGGAAACTAACAACAACATCTTAGAAGAAAAGAACATCAAGACTATAGTAGAGGAATTTAAAAATCGTGAAGAAAAGGAATACTTCTCCAGATATGTAGATATAGATGAAATAGTAGAAAATGACTACAACCTTTCAGTTTCCACTTATGTAGAAAAAGAAGACACAAGGGAAAAGATAGACATCAAGGTCCTCAACAAAGAAATTGATGCAACTGTAAAGAAAATAGACGAGCTAAGGGCTTCTATAAATGAAATAGTAAGGGAGCTTGAAGATGAGTAAGATAGATGAATTATTAAAGAATGAAAAGGTCGAGTGGAAGAAGCTAGGGGAAGTTTGCGATTTTATAAATGGGTATGCTTTTAGAAGTAATAAATTTAAGAATGAAGGTAGTCCTGTTATAAGAATTACAAATATAAACTCTGGTAAAATAATTTTTTCAGATTTAAAGTATGTTGACTTAAACGATTATCCTAATTTAGATAAATACTTACTATATCCAAATGATATTTTAGTAGCAATGTCTGGGGCTACAACAGGAAAGATTGGATTTAACTACACAAATAATACTGCTTACTTGAATCAACGCGTTGGTAAGTTTGTACCAAATATAAATGTATTAAACAATAGATTTTTATTTCATTTTTTATTTAGTAAAGAAGATTTAATATATAACCTTTCAAGAGGAACAGGTTCACAACCAAATTTAAGTAAATCAGACATAGATGATATTGAAATTCCAATTCCATCCCTTGAAACACAAGAAAAAATTGTTAAAATACTTGATAAATTCACAAATTATGTTACTGAGTTACAAGCTGAGTTACAAGCTGAGTTACAAGCAAGAAATAAGCAGTATGAGTACTATAGGGATATGCTTTTAAGTGAAGAATACTTAAAGAAAGCAACAAAATATAACTTAGAAAAGTTAAGTGAACTAAACTATTTTAAGCTATATGAATTGGTAGATATAATAGTTGGGTCTGATGTGCCGAAGGATAGCTTTTCAAAAATTAAAAATGAAAAATATAATATACCAATATATAGTAATGGAACTGATGAAAATTCATTATATGGATATACAGATAAAGCTAAGGTTTTTGAAGATAGTATTACAATATCAGCAAGAGGTACGATTGGATATGTTAGTTTAAAAAATGAGCCATATTATCCGATAGTGAGACTTATTTGTTTAATTCCAAAAAATGATATATTAAATTTAAATCTAAATTGCAACAATAAGTTAGCCACTTTTGAA
>NZ_KQ960188.1:0-1596 GCF_001553125.1 Peptoniphilus sp. DNF00840 | reverse complement strand
TTTAGTACCATAAATAGTGTAAGAAAGGAAGTAATTCCTATCTTGCACTATTTTTGTATAATGGAGAAGTAGAATGACGAGGTGCTTTTAGGGTTGAAACATCCGACATAAAAACTGTCAACTACCTTTTCATTATTCATATTCGGTTAAGCAGGTTGGGCAAAACGTCCGTGTCACAAGCTAAAAAGAGTGTAATGGTGCAGGTAGAAACTACAAAATAAAAAGAAAGAAGGAAAACTATGATATCTATAGGAATAGACATATCAAAAGATAAAATAACAGTTTGTGCATTAGAAGAAGGAAGCAAAATAATCTGGAAGCCATTTGATGTATATCTAAACAAAAGTAAAGTCGAAGAACTAATAGAAAAACTAGAAAAAATAAAAGAAGAAGTAAAAATAACAATGGAAGCAACAGGAAAATATCATCTACCAATACTTTACGAATTAAAAGAAAGAGGCTACTTTGTAGCAGTAATAAATCCATTAAAAATGAAACAATATTGCCGAGCATTAAACTTTAGAAAAGCAAAAAATGACAAAATAGACGCAAAACAAATAGCAGAATATGGACTAATGTACTGGAAAGAATTAGAAGAATACAAAGTAGATGAAGAAAACTACCGAGTCCTAAAAGAATTAAACAGAAGCTACCAACATTACATGGATCTAAGAATCAACCAAATGAACTACATAGATCAAACAATACATCAAACATTTCCAGGAATAAAAAAACTAATACCACATAACTCAGGAGACTTCTCAAAAGATAAACTAATAGACTTTTTAGAAAAATGGTGGCATAAAGACCTAGTATTAGAAAAAACAGAAGAAGAATTTGTAGAAGAATATAAAACATGGGCAAAAGAAAAGAGATACCATCCAAATGTAAATAAAGCAAAAACCATTTACAAAATAGCAGAAGACAGTATCTCAACACAACCTTCCCATAACTCAAAAATAGAAACGAATATCAGAGAAGGAATAAACCTGATAAAACAAATAAATCAGATTCTAAAAAATATTTTATCACAAATGATAGAAATATCCGAGCCCCTAGAAGAATATCAAGAAGCAAAAAAATTCTCAGGCATATCAGAAAAATTAGCAGTACAAATAGTAGCAGAATTTGGAAACCTATCAAAATTTAAAAACAAAAAAAGCCTAATATCCTTTATAGGAATAGACGCACCACCATATGAATCAGGAAACTTTAAAGCAGACCAAAGGAAAATAAGTAAAAGAGGAAACGCAATACTAAGAAAAGTAGGCTACCAGGCAATGAAATGTATGATGAGTGCTAAAAATCCAGAAAACGAAATATATAAGTACATGATAAAAAAAGAAAAAGAAGGAAAAGCCAAAAAAGTTTGTAAATTTGCAGGCTTAAACAAATTCTTAAGAATCTACTATACAAGAGTTATGGAATCAAAAGTCGAGAAAAAAGAATTAAAAGTAGCATAAGACTTTGAAAACACTAAAAAACAAGCCGATTGATTACCCTCGGCTTGTTTGCCATGCGCTAATTTAATTACTCAAATAATCAAATAACCTGAAATTAATTTCAGGTTATACTTGACTTTTGTTAGCAGGTTTT
>NZ_KQ960187.1:0-1530 GCF_001553125.1 Peptoniphilus sp. DNF00840 | reverse complement strand
TAAGGAGGTCAGTTTTTAAATGGCAAAATACAAAACAGAATTTAAGATTAAAGTAGTAAAAGAATATCTTGAAGGAAATGTAAGTTACAAAGACTTAGCGAAAAAATACTCCATACCAGATAAACATATCGTTAGAACTTGGGTTAATGCTTATGAATCTCAAGGCTATGAAGGACTAAAAGTATCAAGAAAAAATAATAACTACTCTTTAGACTTAAAACTAAATGTAGTAGACTTGTATTTAACAGGAGAAATGTCCTATCAAAGCCTAGCAAATGAACTTAAAATCAGTAATCCATCCATGATAGCTAGATGGGTAAAAGAATTTAGAGACGAAGGCATAGAAGGACTGAAACCAAAAAAGAGAGGAAGACCTTCAAATATGCCAAATACAGATAAAAATAAAGATTTAAAAAACAAACATAATAAAACAAAAAAAGAATTGAGTGAATTAGAAAAACTAAGAAAAGAAAACTACTATCTTCAAATGGAAGTAGAAATTCTAAAAAAAAAGATTCAATTCTCTCAAATGACAGAAACAGAAATAGACGAATATCTAAGGTCATTAGATCATTAAGAGATAAATTCAAACTAAAGGATCTTTTAGAATACTTTAACTTTCCAAAATCAAGCTACATGTATTGGCAACAACGCTTAGACATACCAAACAAAGATGAGCAAGTAGAGAAGAAAATACTAGAGATTAGAAAAGGTAATCCAAACTATGGATACAGAAGAATAACAGCAATGTTAAAGAAAACAGGACTTTTGATAAATAAAAAGAAAGTTCAAAGACTAGTACAAAAGCTAAAACTTCAAGTAACAAGCTTCTCAAGGAAAACAAGAAAATACTCATCATACAAAGGAACAATAGGTAGAGTAGCAGACAATAAAATAAATAGAAACTTTAAAGTAGAAAAAGCCTACACATATATAACAACAGATACAACAGAATTTAAGTATCTAGAAAAAGATACAAAAGACAACTATCAAGTAAAAAAACTTTATCTAAATCCATATTTAGATATGTATAATGGTGAAATAATATCCTATGAGATATCAAAACAACCAACACTAGAACCAATACTAAAAGCCTTAGACAAAGCAATAGAAATAACAAGCACTAACAAGAATAAGAGGATCTTTCATTCAGACCAAGGATGGGCTTATCAAATAAAACAATATACATCAAGACTTGAAAAAGAAGGGATAACCCAATCGATGTCAAGAAAGGGAAATTGCCTAGATAACTCCCCAATGGAAAACTTCTTCGGGATACTTAAACAAGAAATCTACTATGGCAAAAAATTCTATTCATATGAAGAATTAAAAGAAACAATAGAAGAGTATATAGAATATTACAATAAAGACAGAATAAAAGAAAAATTAGGATATTTAAGTCCAGTGGAATATAGAAAGTTAAACGCAGCATAAAAAATTTTCCACCCCTAGGGGTGGAAAGCAATAAAATAATACCAGAACTAGTAAACTACCAGTCCTGGTATTAGGTCCAACTTTATGGGGTCACCA
>NZ_KQ960186.1:0-47628 GCF_001553125.1 Peptoniphilus sp. DNF00840 | reverse complement strand
TCGCATTTAATTTTACAACTTATTAATTAAAAAATATAAGATGAAAAAATTTATTGAGGCTAGACTTAGGTCTGGTCTCTTTAAATTTATAATGTAAGCGACCTCCTACTTGTGAGGTCGCTTTCTTATATATATTTTACAATAGACACAAAATAAAAAAAATTTTTTGATTTCTTAAGTTAATGAAATGAAAAAAGTATTTTTTATCAAGATTTCTCTTGCAATAAATAATTAATTTTACTTGAATTATAAGGATTTAAGCTACTTGAAAAAGTCTAATAGTGAAATAAAATAAAGTTTTTTATAAATTTATTTTTGATAAGGAATATCAAAAATTGAGCATTAAGAATGACCATTTTTAAATGATGATAAAGATTTCCTAAATTGAGTTTTTTAAGTATAATAATGTACTTTAATAAAATTTGGTGTTATAATTATAACAAATGGTAAAAAAATAGGCTTATGCCAATTAAGGGGTGAAGTTTTATGAGTTCAAGAAATCTCACTTTTTCCGTAGGTGGAGTTCACATGGACGAACACAAAACTTTGACAGAAAAAATAGCAATTGAAAGGATGCCAAGTCCAAAGATTGCCTACATACCTATGTCACAACACATTGGAGCGCCATGCTCACCTCTTGTGTCTAAGGGCGATTCTGTTAAGGTTGGTCAAATTGTTGGGAATTCTGATGCTTTTATTTCAGCAGCTATACACTCTTCTGTATCAGGTACAGTTAAAGAGATTAAAAAAATGTATACAGCTGATGGAAGGTATTGTGATTGCGTCGTTATCGAAAACGATGGCAAGGATGAAATGACTGATGACCTTAAATCTTTTAAGGATTATAAAGATCATCCAATTGACGATTTAATTCCTTTTATTAAAGAAAAGGGAATCGTAGGAATGGGGGGAGCTGGTTTCCCACTTCACGCAAAGCTAAAGAGTGAAGATCCAGCTTTAGATGAATGTATAATCAATGGAGCAGAATGTGAGCCTTTCCTTACATGTGACCATAGAATTATGCTAGAAAAAACTAAGGAAATATTAGAAGGTCTTGATATCTTCTCATACTACTACAACAAGGAAGCTTCTTATATGGCAATTGAAGAAAATAAACCTGATGCAATTGCTAAGATGGAAGAAGTTATTAAAGAAAATCCTAATTGGAATCACTTAAAGGTTGTTGGATGCCAAACTAAGTATCCACAAGGTGATTCAAAGAGACTTTCTGAAGCTGTAGTTGGCAGAATTGTTCCACAAAATGGTGTAACAAATGATGTTGGAGTATTCCTAACAAATGTTGGTACTACTCTAGCCTTCTACGAAGCTATGATCGAAGGTAAGCCTTCCTATGAAAGAGTTATAACTGTTTCTGGTTCTGGTATTAAGGAACCTAAGAATATTCTCGTTAAAATTGGTACTCCTGTGGGAGATATCCTAGACTTCTGTGGAGGAGTTAAGGACAACTTCAAGGAAATCATCTGTGGCGGTCCTATGACTGGTAAGTCAGTATTTAATCTTGACTCTCCAGTTACAAAGACTACTTCTGGTATCTTGGTTTTCACTGAAGAAGAAGTCACAGAAAGAATTGAGTCTCCTTGCATTAGATGTTCAAGATGTGTTGACCACTGTCCAGCTCATATAAATCCAACTGATATTAATCATGCGATATTAAAGGGCGATGTGGATATATGTATGGCTCTTCACGCTGACCAATGTATGGAATGTGGTATATGTTCCTTTGTATGTCCAGCTAAGAGACATCTTACAGCATCTATTAAATTAGCTAAACGAGAAATCAGAGCTAATCAAAAGAGATAGGAGGGATCAATTTGGAAAATAATAAAATTAATAAGGATCCAATGACAGTAAATGAGGCACGCTTCGTTTCACTTGCTCCTCATATTAGATCAAATGACACTGTTAGAAAGATTATGCTTGATGTTATTATTGCACTTGTTCCAGCGATGATTGCTTCTGTTTATTTCTTTGGAACAAGGGCTATAGCTCTTTTGGCAGTATGTGTTGGCTCTTGTGTATTTACTGAACTTATTACACAAAAATGCCTAAAGAAAACTGTACAAATCGCTGATTTATCTGCTGTTGTTACAGGGATACTGATTGCACTTAATATGCCTCAGTCTTTCCCGCTATGGATGGCAGCTTTCGGATCAGTTTTTTCAATATTAGTAGTTAAGGAATGTTTTGGTGGTATTGGATTTAACTTTATGAATCCAGCCCTTGCAGCAAGACTTGTACTTATGACATCTTGGCCAAAACAAATTACAGATTATATTTCACCAGAATTATTGAAGCAAGGTCTTACAACATCATCTGCAACAATGGATGGTATGTCCTATGCAACACCTCTTCAAATAATTGCTTCTGGCGATTTTTCAAATCTTCCATCAATGGGAGATATGTTTATGGGAAATATTGGTGGTGTAATAGGAGAAACTTCTGCAATTGCACTTCTAATTGGTTTTGTTTACCTAGTAGCAAGAAAGGTAATCTCTTGGGAAATTCCAGTTATTTATGTTGCTACAACTGCAATATGTCTATTTGTTCTTGGAATCCCAATGGAACTTGTACCTTATGAACTACTTGCAGGTGGTTTATTACTTGGTGCCATCTTTATGGCGACTGACTACACTACAAACCCAATAAACAGAAAGGGAAGAATTATATTTGCCCTTGGTTGCGGTATCTTAACGGCAGTAATTAGGGTTAAGGCATCACTTCCTGAAGGTGTTTCATACGCAATATGTCTTATGAACCTCGCAACACCATTAATTGACAAACTTACAGTATCAAGTGCATATGGGGAGGCGAAGTAAATGAAAGAACCAGTAAAATTTGGAATAATACTTTTAGTATTCTGTGCCCTATCAGCAGGCCTACTTGCAGCTGTAAATAGTTTTACGGCTCCAGTAATTGCAGAAACTGAACTTAAAAATACACTTGCATCCTATGAAGTTATTTTTGGTGATAATGCAGATAGTTTCGAAGAATACGATCAAGCTAAATTAAATGCAATAAAAGAAAAATATCCAAACATCGAAAAAATCTTTGTTGCCAAAAAGGGACAAGATGTTGTTGGATATGGTGTAAACGTAAAATCAAATGGTTATGGTGGAGCCATGGTTAACGCCATCGGATTTCTACTAGACGGCGACAAAATCGCTGGATTTAGAAATATATCCAATGGAGAAACAAGTGGATTTGGTTCCAGAATCACAACTGATGAATACTATCCATCCTACGAAGGCAAGTCTGCTACAGGTCCATTAAAACTTTCTAAGGATCCAAAGGCTGATGATGAAGTTATGTGGCTTACATCAGCAACAATTTCTTCTAAGGGAGCCCTTGCAGGTTCCAACTATGCCATAAAAGTTTATGACGAAGTTTTAAAGAATGAATAAGGAGGTTTAAAATGAAATTATCTAAAGTATTTTTAGACGGTGCTTTCAAAAACAATCCTGTATTCATACAACTTATAGGACTTTGTTCAACACTGGCTATTACAAACAGTTTAACAAACTCACTAGCAATGGGTATAGCGGTTACCTTCGTACTTATAATGAGTAACGGTGTAGTATCTGCCCTTAGAAAAGTAATTCCTGATAAAATAAGAATTCCTTGCTTTATCGTAGTAATTGCAACTTTCGTAACATTAGTACAAATGATCCTTCAAGCATACGCCCAATCAATTTATGCAGCACTTGGTATCTTCCTACCATTAATCGTAGTAAACTGCTGTATACTTGGTGAAGCAGAAGGTTTCGCCTACAAGAATAAACTTATCCCATCAATAGTTGACGGAATAGGAACAGGAGTAGGCTACACAATAGCAGTTCTTTCAATGGGACTTGTACGTGAATTCTTCGGTTACGGAACACTATTTGGAAAGAATATTCTTCCAGAAGCCTATCCAGGAATTGGAATTATGGGAGCTCCAGCAGGTGCCTTCATACTTCTTGGATTCTTAATAGCAGGATTTAAAATATTATTAAATAGGAGGGCAGACTGATGTTAGAAAGTATTTTAACTATTTTAATCTCAACAATACTTGTAAATAACTATGTTTTTGCTCAGTTCTTAGGAATATGTCCCTTCTTAGGTGTATCTTCCAAGACAGAGACTGCCCTTGGAATGGGAATAGCCGTAACCTTTGTAGTTGTACTTGCATCTGCAATAACATGGCTAATTCAAATTTTTGTATTAGATAAATTTGGACTTGAGTATTTACAAACAATTGCATTTATACTTGTAATTGCATCCCTAGTACAATTTGTAGAAATGTTTATTAAGAAGTCATCACCTTCACTTTATCAAGCCATGGGTGTTTACCTTCCACTAATTACTACAAACTGCGTTGTACTTGGTGTAACAGTATTAAACGTACAAAACGGATATAACTTAATAGAAACAATCTTTAGCGGATTTGGAGCTTCTATAGGCTTCACACTAGCTTTAGTATTAATAGCAGCCCTAAGAGAAAAACTTATGCTAGCAGATGTACCTAAAGCACTTCAAGGTGTTCCTATTGCACTTGTGAGTGCTGGTCTTATGGCGATAGCATTCTCAGGTTTCGGCGGATTGGTATAGGAGGTAATTATGGAACTAAGTACAATACTTACCCCAGTAGTCTTTTTAGGAATTGCGGGAGCCTTCTTTGGAGTAGTGCTCTCCATTGCATCAAAGGTATTTTATGTAGAAGTTGATCCCAAGGTAGCAGAAGTTAGAGAAGCCCTTCCAGGAGCAAACTGTGGAGCCTGTGGTTTCCCAGGTTGTGATGGACTTGCAGAAGCAATCGCCTCTGGCAAAGCACCAGTAAATGGTTGCGTAATTGGTGGTGCAGACACAGCAGAAAAAGTCAGCCACATAATGGGTGTCAATGCAGGAAATGTTGATAGAAATGTTGCCGTAGTTCACTGTCAAGGTAGCTGCAATAAGGCAAAAAATAAATACGACTACAATGACCTAGTTGACTGTAGACTTATAGCCGACTACCAACAAGGTGCAAAAGCTTGTAACTTTGGTTGCTGTGGTGGAGGAACTTGCGTAAGCGTATGTGAATTCGACGCCATCCATATGGTTAACGGAGTAGCAGTAGTTGACAAGGAAAAATGTGTAGCTTGTATGAAGTGTATCAACATTTGTCCAAAGAAAATTATTTCTCTAAGACCTTACAAATCAAAAACAGTTGTAGAATGTAAGTCACTTGACTCAGGTAAAGTTGTAAGGACAAATTGTAGCATTGGTTGTATAGGATGTGGCATCTGTGAAAAGAACTGTCCTAAGGATGCAATCCATGTAGAAAACAACCTAGCATCAATAGACTATAGCAAGTGTATCAACTGTGGAATTTGTGTTTCAAAATGTCCAACAGGAGCAATCTATTGCGAATATCCTGAAAGAGTGGAAAAGATGAAACAAAAGGAAAAAGAAAAGAAAGAAAAAGAAAGACAAGCAAAACTTGCAGAAGCCCAAGCAAAAAAAGCTGAAGCAGAAAAAGAAAAAGTTAATGCTTAAACTTTAAAATTCAAATTTCAACTTCAAATCAAAACTGTCGTGTGAAAGCGGCAGTTTTTTTGTGTTCAATTTTATAAATTGAAAAAATCAAAATTTTTTTGTAAGTAAGAAGCGAAGAAGAAAGAGGAATGAAGAGAGAGGAATAAAGAGATAAGAGAGAAGCAAGAAGTAATAATAAAGGAAGGAGCAAGAAGCAATGAAGCAAGAAGTAAAGAGAAAGAAACAATTAAGTAAGGAGTAAGAAGCAAAAAGTTAAAGAGTAAAGACTAATAAGTTAGAAAGAAATTATTAGATAGCAAACATTTTCTTTGTAAGAAAGACCTAAAAATGATATCCTATTTATGTATAAGGACTTTTAAATACTTTTATAAGAAGTCACACAAAACAAAATAATAAAAGATGAAAAATAAATAAGAGAGGTAAGATAAATGGCTGATAAGATAAAAGAAAACTTAGAGACAGTACAAAGAGCAGAGCTCCATAGAAAAATATGGGCAATAGCTGACGATGTTAGAGGAGCAGTAGACGGCTGGGACTTCAAACAATACATATTAGGAATTTTATTTTACAGATTCATTTCAGAAAACATTACAGAATTTTTTAACGAAGCAGAACGTGAAGCAGGAGATTTGGAATTTGACTACGCAGAAATTTCAGATGAAGAAGCAGAGCAAGACTTTAGACCAAACACAGTAGAAGATAAGGGTTTCTTTATCTTGCCAAGTCAACTATTTAAAAATGTAGTAAAGACAGCAAAAAATAATGAAAACTTGAATACAGACCTAGCAAATATATTTAAAGACATTGAGGGAAGTGCTGTAGGTTTTCAATCAGAAGATGATATCAAAGGACTCTTCGAAGACGTAGACACAAGAAGCAACAAACTAGGCGGAACAGTAGCAGAGAAAAACAAAAGACTATGTGACATATTAACAGGGATTGATAAGATAAACTTTGGAGACTTCAAAGATAACGACATAGATGCTTTTGGAGATGCCTACGAATATTTAATTTCTAACTACGCAAGCAATGCAGGTAAGTCAGGTGGAGAATTCTTCACACCACAAACAGTATCAAAACTCTTGGCAAGGCTTGTAATGGAAGGCAAGACAAAGATCAACAAGGTCTATGATCCTACATGCGGGTTTCGTGTCATAATAATGACACAGGCAAATAGTCAAGTAAATACAAGGGTTTTAGAGCTTCTACCAAAGTTTAAAATCAAAAAAATGAATTGTTGGTGTGCTGTTTAGAGCAGTTATTACGAAAATAAATGTTGTAAACAGTACATCAGCATAAAGGAGGAACTCACATGTCTAAGGTGAAAAAAGACACGATCCAAGCAAAAGGTTTTGCTATTCAAATTTATACTGAAGACTTTAAAAATGACTATATAAGTCTAACGGATATTGCAAGATACAAAAATGTGCATGAACCTAAAGATGTTGTTAAAAACTGGCTAAGAGTAAGAGATACAATTGAATTCCTTGGTCTCTGGGAGACTATTCACAATCCTAATTTTAAAGGGGTCGAATTCGACTCCTTTAGAAAGGAAGCAGGAACAAATGCATTTACATTATCACCTCAAAGATGGATTGAAAATACAAATGCGATCGGTATTGTTTCTAAATCTGGGAGAGGCGGAGGAACGTTCGCTCATCCTGATATAGCAATGGAATTTGCTTCATGGATTTCAGCAGAGTTTAAGCTCTATTTAATCCAAGACTACAAAAGGCTTAAGTCAGATGAAAATTCTAAGCTATCATTAGGTTGGAATTTGAATAGAGAAATTTCTAAGATTAACTATAAAATCCATACAGATGCAATCAAAGAATATCTATTAAAAGATCTTACCAACGAACAGTTATCATATAAATATGCAAGTGAAGCAGATATGCTCAATGTTGCCTTATTTAATAAGCGGGCAAAACAGTGGCGTGAAGAAAATCCAGATTTGAAAGGTAATATGAGGGACTATGCAAGTCTGAATGAGTTACTGGTGCTTGCCAATATGGAAAGCTATAATGCAATTCTTATCGGTAAAGGTATGGAACAAAAGGAAAGGATGATAGAAGTTAGAAAACTTGCAAGAACACAATTGATATCACTTGAAAAACTTGGTAATAGTGGTATTAAAAAATTAGAGGGAAAGAAATAATTATTTTAAGTAATTAATAGATAAATTATGATTTATAAGTGTTGATATTGCTATACGACTTTCGACCTGGGTATAGTGTAATAATTATGACAGTGGCAAATAGTAGCAATGAACACGGGGTTTTAAGCCCTCTACTAGAGAAATAAAACATGAATTGATGTATTTTTAGGTTAATTATGCATATAATCTTTGATTAAAGTATTTGAAATTTGGAAAGGAGGGAGAGAGCATATTGATGAGAAATAGTAAATTATCTGAACATACTTTTAGCAAGGGAAGATTTATAACACCATTAAATTCTTTGCCGTTGATGCAAGAATTAGAGGATGAAAAATCATGGACATATGGTAGAATGCCTGAGTATATTTGGATTGGTCTGATTTTGAAATATTTTGGTAGAGAAGAAGGGTTGAAAAAATCATATTATATCATTTCTAAAATTCATAATGTAGCTCCAGATTTATACACAGTAAGATTGTCACAGATATTAAAGCTAGATATGAATATACAAGAGGAGATCTATGAATATATTATTTCCTTAGGAGTTAAGGATGCAATTTCACCGTTAACTATTTTTCTTACAGATAGTCAAGCCCCAGTTTTTGCTAAATACTTTTATAATTCTAAACAAGGTATTGGAGATAGATGTAAAGCAATAGTTGAAACTATGAGTGAAATAATGGATCATCAGTCTAATGAAGCAACTGATATAAGATTTGTAGCATTATATTTCAATCTACTTTCGGGGAAAATGCATCTATTGAAAGAACAAGTAAATCTACTGATATCATATCCAGCATCAAAGCACATTGATGAAATAATGCGGATGGCTCGCCCAACAGTTCGTTCTTTAGAAATGATGATTTTAACTTTTGAAAATACCGATTCTGAGTATTTAACAGGTTTTTGGAGGTGTGTAAGTGAAATGACAGAATGTGATATATTTGTTATTAATTTTCCAGAGGAAAATAGAAGTATAACAGCATACATGGAGAGTTTGCATGAAGTATTTGTTTATCTTTCAGAATTGCTTATTGCATCTAATATGCTTGATGAAAAAATGAAGGTTTTGCTTGGACTAGCAACATATTCTTATAAGCGTTTAAAAGAAATATATAGACATCAATTATTTAATTCCATCTCTGGAAGAAGTTGTGTACGTGTTTTAATAGAAGATTATATTATGATGAAATATCTAATTAAAAATGAAGCCTTTCATGAAAATCTCTGGCGTGATTATCAGTTATATGGTATGGGATTGTACAAGTTAGTTTTGGCCAGACACAGAGAAAGTGACTGCTTGGAAGAATCTCACTTTGATGAAAAATATATTGAGGCACTAGTTAATGAATTTAAGGGAGAGGAATTTATTAATATGGATACAAGATACTTTGATAAACAAAATATAAGGTATAAGGCTGAAAGTGTTAATGAGAAGAGCCTTTTTGGTCTATATTATGATTATGACTCTTCTTTTGAACATGGCTTATGGGGAGCAATTCGTGAATCATCGCTTTTAAAGTGTAATAATCCTGCTCATAAATATCATTGTGTTCCAGATATTGAAGATGAGATAGTGCTAAAGACTGTTTTACCAGATTGCGTGATGATTATGAATAAAACGATATTATTTCTAAATGAACTTTATGGTATACCAGAACAGCTACTAAATGAGGTTATAAACTATGAACTCAAACCTATTATTAAATAAAATTCATTTAATTCAAATAGAATATAAGAAATTACTTGTATCACTTTTACCAAAATTGAAAAGTGGCTATGCTCCAGAAGCACTAGATGAAATAAATTTGTTTTGGATACGACGTATAGAGGAGGTAAAGCTGTATCTAAAGAATTGGTTCCCAGGTAAAAACAGTTATGTCTTCACAGCTGCTACGTTCATGGATTTTGATGATAATGAGCACTTACCATTTCTTCTGATGGGGAATAAGCATATTCTAGATGATCCACTGAGCAAATATTCATTAATACGAAGTGAAATGTCAGAAGGGAAGGATGCTGATTTTTTATACAAACAAATAAGTGTGACTGCAGAAGATAATCTAAAGGTGCTAGAAAATATTCATAATGAAATTCTTATATTGCCATTGAGACTTCTTAATCAATCGAATGACCAAAAAGTTTTTGAGAAAACTGGAGAACAAGCATTCGTTAGTCTTTTTAATGGCATTTATAGTTTGAATGAATATTTTGAAAAATGTAACAGTATTGATGATATTATTCATTTCGCTCGTGACGATATTGAAAGATTAGTAATGTTTTCTGAGGATGATGATGTAATGTTAGATTTTAAAGAAAGATTTAGGATTGCTTTGAGAGATACAAAATATATGGTAGATCCTAATAGGCCAGACTCATATAACTTTTTTATGCTTGTATTTGGATTTATACAACAAGCACTAGATATCATTGTATCATGTGTGGAATACGAATGTATCCCATATATTAGATATCCTGTTTCTTTGCATTATATATCCATGCTGTCTCAGAGTATGCTTGACATTGAACATGTCATAATGCTTCGCTTTAGGATGAATGTTGGTTTTGTTGTTTATAAACTTTGTGATAAGAGTAAACTTGATAGTGTTTGTTTGGAGGATTTTCTTGAAAAAAATAAGATATATAATTTTAACGATAAGCTGTTTAATGCTATCGCTAAGTATAAAATTAATGAGAAAAACTTCTTTAAGCACAAAATTACTCAGTTGGCTACTGATGAATTAGATGCGTTTTATAATTTTTTATCCGGAGAAATCAATTAGTGAGGTGAAAATGGAGAAAAAAGAATATTTAAAGAATCCAACAGATGCTTTTGCTTTATAATTTTGGAAAACATGTAACTTTAAAACTCCTGCTCATATAAAAGTTCTTAATGAAAATGAGTTTAATCAGATTTTACTTGAAACATATACTGATGAAGTCTATTTTAAGTTAGTTCATTATCTATATGATGTAGAAAAACAGATTATTTCTGATAAATTTATATTTGCTAAATCTAGCACTGAGGATTTTGTAAATCACATAAATTCATGCCATGAGGACGAGGTATTAACAGTTAGTGAATTAGAATTCTATAAAAAGAAACCAGTTTATGATGAAGAGCTACGGATCTGTTTATATGATAAGAAAAATGATGCTATAGTTGCTACAGGTATTGCTGAATTTGATGATGAGATTAAAGAAGGTTACATAGATTGGATTCAAGTATCTGAACAATATAGAAGGCAATGTCTGGGCAAGGCTATTGTTTATTAACTGTTGAGAAGATTTAAAGAGAAGACTAGCTTTGTAACAGTTTCAGGAAGGATAAATAATAAAACAAAGCCAGAAAAACTATATGAAAGTTGTGGCTTCGAAGATAAAGTTTTATGGCATATTCTTATGGAGAAAGACTAATAGTCCACCTGAATATATAGAAAATTTAGTATCTGTAAGTGTTGATATTGCTATAAGACTTAACATCCGGGTTTCGTGTCATAATAGTGATAGAGGCAAATAGTTATGTAAATATAAGGAGTTCAAGACTTCTACCAAAGTTTAAAACTCAAAAAATAAATAGTTGGTGTGCTGCTTAGAGTATCCATTTTAATAATGGGTATTGTAAATAGCATACCAATATAAATAAGGATTATAAATTTTATAAGGAGGATGTATGGATTGTATAGAAGCTCATAAGTATTCTTTTGCAAATAAAACTATGCTTAAAAATGAAATGAAGTGTGGTTGTTTTTACTGTTGTAAAATCTTTTCTCCAAGTGAAATAGAAGATTGGTGTGAAGATGAACCAGATTGGACAGCTATTTGTCCATATTGTGGGATTGACTCTGTGATAGGAGAATCTATTGGATATCCACTAACAAAAGAGTCGTTAGAAAAAATGCACAAAGAATGGTTTTAGTAAAAATTTAATATGTAAATTTTAGACGATAGAAAGTAATAATTCTGTCGTCTTTTTTTATTTCACAGAAAGGAGGTAAAGATGAATTTTGATTATTTTTATAATAGGCAATCTGAGATGTATAACTTCATTAGGTTACCTATGGTATTAATGGAAGATGAAGTTTTTGAGAGCATTTCTATTGAAGCTAAAGTTTTGTATTCATATATGCTTAATCGAATGGGTCTTTCATATAAAAACGGCTGGATAGATGAAGATGGAAAAGTCTTTATTTACTACACAATTGAAAGTATAAAAGATCAATTTAATTGTGCAAGTGAAAAAGCAAATAAATTAATAGCTGAACTTGATATTAAATCAGGAATAGGATTGATTGAAAAGAAAAGACAAGGACTTGGAAAGCCTAACAGAATTTATGTTAAAGACTTTATGAGCATATTTAATAATATGGAATTAAAAAATCAAGAAGTTCGAAAAACAAAATTCCAGACTTTCGATAATCGAAATTCAAGAGATTCGATTATCGAAAGTCAAGATTTTCGAAAATCGGAAGGTAACTATAACAATATTAGTAATAATGAGTTAAGAAAGAATGATTTTAATAAAGGGCAAAAGCCTTATGGAATATATAAAAATATATTTTTGACTGATGAAGAATATAAGGACTTAACAAATGAGTTAGGAAGCAGAATTAGTGAATACATTGATAGGCTCTCGTCTTATATGAAAGCAAATAACAGAGTTTATCAAGATCACAAGGCAACGATAATTAATTGGTATCTTAATGATCAGGCAAAAAATATTAATGACAATTCAACAAGAAAAATGAATTACGATGTAGGAGAGAGTTTATGAAAAACTTAAAAAATTTTGTATTAAGAGAAAATGATATTGAAAGAAATGGACATATCTATTGCAAGGTATGTGGTAAAAGAGTCGATGGAGAATTACTTGACCTTGGATTTACAAAGTTTATTCCAAGAATTAAATGTGAATGTGAAATAAAGAGAGATAAGGAAAACGAAGAAAGAGAAAGATTAATGAGAATATCGTCGCTAAAAAGAGATTGCTTCTCATCGCCTATTCAACACCAATATTATTTTGAGAAATACTTAAATGAAAAAGGTCAAGCTTATAAAGTTGCTTACAATTACGCCAAAAGCTTTGAACAAATGAAGGAAGACAATGTTGGACTTTTATTTTATGGAGATGTTGGTAGTGGAAAGACTTATCTTGCTTGTTCAATTGCAAATGAACTAATCGAACGAAAACAAGTTAGAGTTAAAATTATGAATTTATCTCAGGTTATAAATCAAATACAAAAATCAGCATTTAAGCTAGATTCAAATGAAATTATAGATAACCTATCTAATATTCCTTTATTAATATTAGATGACCTTGGAATTGAAAGAGATACATCTTATGCAAGAGAACAAGTATATAACATTATAAACTCAAGATACTTAAAGGGTAGGCCGACAATTTTTACTACAAACTTATCATTGGAAATTATTCAAAATCCTAATATTGACCTTGAGTATCAGAGGATATATTCAAGAATACTTGAAATGACAATACCAGTTAAAGTTACAGGAGAAGATTTTAGAAGAAAAATCCATCAGGAGAAGTTAAGAAAATACAAAGAGTTACTTTTATATGGAGGTGGAATAGATGATTAATGAAGAAGTATCAAGGTCAAGTCTTAATCTTGAAGTAAGACTTGCAAAAGCAACAAGTAAAGCAGTTCTTGATGCCTTAAAGAAAGTACACAAGCAAATAGAAGAACAAGGAGGCTTGAAAAATGTAATAAAAAATAACGGAGAAGAAGTAAGGCTAAAGGATATGGTTAAAAAGGGACAGTTAGAAGAAATTAATCTAAAAGATCCTGAGTTAAAAGAACTAAAGAAGATTTTAAATAAACACGGAGTGAAGTTTTCTGTTATGAAAGATAAGGAAACTGGTAACCACTCTGTGTTTTTTCAATCTAAGGATATAAAGGTAATGGAACACGCCTTTAAAAAAGCAGTTAAGGCTTCTGAAAGAAAGGCCGATAGAAAAGATTCAATAACGAAGACAATAAATAAGTTTAAAGATATGGCTAAAGACACCATCAGCAAAGATAAAGTTAAAAATAAGCATAAGGAGCAAAGCTTATGATAAGTAATTTAAAAACATTTGAAAATAAGAATTTTGGGAAACTCACTGTTATAGAAAAAGACGGTGAGTTTTTCTTTATAGCTAATGAAGTAGCAACTATGTTAGGATATGTCAATCCGAGGAAAGCTGTTTATGACCATGTAGATGAGGAAGATAAGGGTGTAACGAAATGGAACACCCCTGGAGGTATACAGAATATTTCAATAATTAACGAATCAGGATTGTATTCACTTATCCTTTCATCAAAACTACCACAAGCAAAAATATTCAAAGCTTGGGTAACGAGAGAAGTCTTACCGAGTATTAGAAAAAATGGAGGATATATAGCGGGGCAAGAAAAGAAAACTAATGAAGATCTACTTGCAGATGCAATTCTAGTAGCCAATAGAATTATTGCCGAAAGAGAAGAAGAGATTGAAGAATTAAGACCAAAGGCAGATTATTATGACAAATTAGTAGATTATAACCTACTTACAAACTTTAGAAATACTGCCATAGAGTTAGGAATACCACAAAATCAATTTATAAGTTTTTTAATGGATAAGGGATTAATTTATAGAGATAAGAAAAAGAAACTCTTACCTTATGCAGAAAAGAACAAGGGATATTTTGAAGTAAAAGAATGGGTTGATCCACTAGGTACACTTGTAGGAATACAAACATTTATAACACCAAAGGGAAGACACTATCTACTAATTTTATTAGATAGTGAAGGTTTCTACGATGAATAAGATATTAGAAGCCATTCTTTCTGATATTAAAAACCTAATTAAAATAGACAACCCAAAGAAATTTATATTATCAAACATTCCTTATTTATCATTTTTCTACATTGGAAATATCATTTCTAAGCACATCAATTCTTATGTAGGAGGAGATATTATTGATAGAATAATGGTGGGAATTTCTGATATAGGAACTTTATCTTATATACCAAGCCTTAATCCAAGGGACTTGTTAGTAGGTATTTCAGTTGCTACTCTTGTTAGGTTAATTGTTTATGGCAAAGGAAAAAATAAAAAGAAATATAGGCAAGGTAAGGAATATGGATCTGCAAGATGGGGAGAAAGCAAGGATATTGCTCCATATATTGACCCTAAGTTTGAAAATAATGTACTAATAACTAATACTGAAAGACTTACAATGAACTCAAGACCTAAAGACCCTAAATATGCTAGAAATAAAAATGTATTAGTAATAGGTGGTTCTGGATCAGGTAAGACAAGATTTTATGTAAAGCCCAATCTAATGCAAATGCACTCTTCCTATGTAGTAACAGACCCTAAAGGCACACTTGTGTTAGAGTGTGGAAAAATGCTTTATGAAAATGGATATGACATAAAGATATTAAACACAATAAACTTTAAAAAATCTATGAAATACAATCCATTTGCATATTTGAGAAGTGAAAAAGATATTTTAAAGCTTGTCCAAACAATTATTGCTAACACCAAGGGAGATGGAGAAAAGGCAGGAGAAGATTTTTGGGTAAAGGCTGAAAAGTTATATTACACTGCCCTCATCGGTTATATCTATTATGAAGCACCAGAAGAAGAAAAGAACTTTAAGACACTTTTGGATATGATTGACGCAAGTGAGGTTAGAGAAGATGACGAAACCTATATGAACCCAATTGATAGGCTCTTTGAAGCTCTTGAAAAGAAAGACCCTACTCATTTTGCGGTTAAGCAATATAAGAAATATAAGCTTGCAGCTGGAGTAATAGAATTAAGGAGAACACTTAATCACTATTTTAGTGAAATATGTACTTCTTAATTCTTTTTTTATTGAAAAATTAAGAGAAAGGGGGTAAAAATGAGGAATTTTGAAAAGATAACAGCACTCTATGAAAGATTAAGTCGTGATGATGAACTGCAAGGAGAAAGTAACTCTATCATCAATCAGAAAAAAATATTGGAAGAATACGCAAGCAAAAATAACCTGTCAAACATTATTCACTTTACAGATGACGGAATCAGCGGAACACAGTTTGACAGACCGGGATTTATGGCAATGATGAACGGAGTCAATCAAGGAAATATTGGTTGTATCATTGTAAAAGATATGAGCAGACTTGGCAGAGATTATCTCAAAGTCGGTCAATGTATGGAGATACTAAGACAAAAGGGCGTAAGACTAATCGCTATCAATGATAATGTAGATAGTTTTTACAGAGAAGATGATTTTACTCCATTTAGAAATATCATGAATGAATGGTATGCAAGAGATACATCAAGAAAAATACAATCGACTTTCAGGTCAAAAGGCGAAAGTGGGAAACATACGGCAAGCACACCGCCTTATGGCTATATCAAAGATGAAAAAGATAAAAATAAGTGGATAGTAGATGAAAAAGCAGCCGAAGTAGTAAGACGAATATTCAATATGACCATGCAAGGCAATGGTCCGTATCGAATAGCAAAGATATTGGAGAGTGAAAAAGTAGATATACCCGCCTATCATCAACAGAAATTAGGTTATGGACTATATCAAAGCAAAAACTTTGAACATCCCTATCGTTGGTGCAGCTCAACCATAGCAAGCATTTTAAAGAAACAGGAATACTTAGGACATACAGTCAATTTCAAAACAAGAAAGCACTTCAAGGACAAAAAAAGCAAATATGTATCCGAGGATAACTGGCTTATTTTTGAAAATACACACGAGCCAATCATAGACCAAGAAACCTTTGATAATGTGCAAAGGATAAGAGGAAATGTAAAAAGGTATCCTGACGGTTGGGGCGAATATCACCCACTCACAGGACTGATGTATTGTGCAGATTGTGGGAGCAAGATGTATGTTCATAGAACAAGCAACTATAAGAATATTCCCTATTACACTTGCAGTGCCTATACCAAAACCCCTTGCGGCACACTTTGTCCATCAGCACACAGAATAAAAGCAGAAGCAGTCTTAAACCTTATTAGGGAAACACTAAAAGATATTAAAAAATACCTTAATGAAGATAATGAAGCCTTTATCCGTTCCATTCAAAATGAAATGGAAGAAAAGGAAAAAATAGAGATAGAAAAGAAACGCACAAGGCTTATTGACAGCAAAGGAAGATTACAGGAATTAGAAAGACTGATGTGTCGTATCTATGAAGATATGATCCTTAACAAAATACCAAATAGCAGATATGAAATACTAAATAACCAATATGAAACGGAGCAGATAACTTTAAGTAAAGAAATTAAGGATTTGGAGCAGCAGGTATCAAGATATGAAAAAGAAACAGACAGAGCTAAAAAATTTATATCTCTTATCAGTCGTTATGAAAACTTTGATGAACTTACAACCACAATGATAAATGAGTTTGTAGAAAAGATTGTCGTACATGAAAGAGATAGAAAAGGAAGTCAGACATCAAAGCAAAAGATAGAAATTTACTTTAATTTCATAGGCAATTATGAACTGCCACAGGCGGAGTTAAGTGATGAAGAAAAACAAAAACTTGAGGAAGAAGAAAGAAAAATAAAGAAAAGAAAAGACAAGCTACATCAAAATTACCTGAAACGAAAAGCAAGCGGAAAACAGAAAGAGTATGAAGATAAATATAAGGCAAGGAGAGAACAGAAGAAACAGGAGAAAATAAAGGTTTTGAAAAGAGTGGGGATACCGGTGAGTGAGTATATAAAAACAAATATTTAAACCTATCTTGACAAATATTGAATTTTGATTTATTATTAAATATATATTCAGTATTGTAATAGAAAGAGGTGTGCTATGGCACAAGTGTTAAAAGAAGAAGTTAGAAATAGAATACTCGAAGCAGCAGAAAAAGTATTTTATAAAAAGGATTATAGAGGTGCCAAATTAACAGAAATTGCAAAAGAAGCAGATATTCCTGTGGCACTCATTTATACCTATTTCAAAAATAAGGAAGTTTTGTTTGATGCAGTAGTAAGTTCTGTTTATATAAACTTCGAGTCAGCTTTTAATGAGGAAGAATCTTTGGAAAAAGGTTCTGCTTCTGAAAGGTTTGATGAGGTTGGAGAAAATTATATTCATGAACTTTTAAAAGATCGTAAGAAGTTAATTATTTTAATGGATAAAAGCTCAGGTACAAAGCATACAGAAGCAAAACAAAAACTCATATCACAAATGCAGGTTCATATTGAAGTAAGTTTAAAAAGACAATCGAAACAGGAATATGATCCAATGCTTGCCCATATTTTAGCCAGTAACTTTACAGAGGGACTTCTTGAAATAGCAAGGCATTATCAAAGTGAAAAGTGGGCAAAAGATATGCTAAAACTTATTGCAAGGTGTTATTACAAGGGAGTGGAATCCCTATAATCAGCATAAAAAATAGACTTTGCGTAATCAGCAAAGTCTTACTTTAAACCATAATACTGAATTAAAATTCAATATTATTCAATTTTGAAAGGAGAGTTGTTCATGCCGGAAAAAGAATTAAGAAAAAAAGTGATTGGGAAAAACGGTTTATCCAATTCACTTCTTGCTTTAAAAATAGTATTTGATTTGATACCACAAATCTTACTCGTATATTTGATTAGTTCTTTAATTACAAACAATATTAACGAAGGTAATTTAAAGTATATATTTTTGGGAATCTTTATATCGTTTGTATTAAAAGGAATGTTTTATTATTTTGCAACAAAGGTTGCCCATGAGAAAGCATACGAAAAATTAACAGAACTTAGGTTAGATATTATCGGTCATCTGAAAAAACTAAGTTTGGGATTCTTTAAAGAACATAATACAGGAGAGCTTACCAACATTGTCCAACATGATGTAGAACAAGTGGAAGTATATCTTGCTCATGGTCTCCCTGAAATAATGTCAGTTACACTTCTGCCTACCATTATTTTTGTAGCTATGATTTTTGTGGATTGGCGTCTTGCTCTTGGGATGATTGCCGGAGTTCCACTCATGTATTTGGTAAAAGTTCTTTCACAGAAAACAATGGATAAAAACTTTGCGATTTACTTCAATCATGAAAACAGAATGAGAGAAGAGCTAATGGAATATGTAAAAAATATTTCTGTGATTAAGGCTTTTGCTAAAGAAGAGGAAATTAGTGAAAGAACATTAAAAACGGCAAGAGAATATATTTACTGGGTTAAAAAGAGCATGGGGATGGTTACAATTCCAATGGGACTCATTGACATATTTATGGAAATTGGAGTGGTTATTGTCATGATTTTGGGAAGCATATTTCTTTATCATGGAAATATTACAACGCCTAATTTTATCCTTGCCATTATTTTATCGTCTGCTTTTACTGCTTCTATAAGTAAGACAGCTACATTGCAACATTTTTCTATTGTGTTTAAGGAAGCGTTAAAGGCGATAGGGAAAGTATTAACAGTTCCACTTCCAAACAAAAAGACAGAACAAGGTTTAGAATTTGGAAACATAGAATTTAAAGATGTGAATTTTGCATACGGAAAAGATAGCTTTGAGCTTAAAAATATCAATTTGAATTTTAAGAAAAATAGTTTGAACGCCTTTGTAGGAGCAAGCGGTTGTGGAAAGAGTACGGTATCTAATTTGCTTATGGGATTTTGGGATGCAGATGAAGGACAAATACTGATAAATGGAAAAGATATAAAAGAATATAGTCAAGAAAATATCTCAATGCTGATTGGTAGTGTGCAACAAGAAGTTATCCTTTTTGACTTAAGTATTTTTGAAAATATAGCAATTGGAAAACTAAATGCAACAAAAGAAGAAGTCATAGAAGCTGCTAAAAAAGCAAGATGCCATAATTTTATTTCAGCATTGCCAAATGGATATGAAACACGAGTAGGTGAAATGGGAGTTAAGTTATCCGGTGGAGAAAAACAAAGAATCTCTATAGCAAGAATGATACTGAAAAATGCACCGATTTTAATATTAGATGAAGCAATGGCGGCTGTTGATAGTGAAAATGAAAGACTTATCGGCGAAGCAATTGACGATTTAAGCAAGGATAAAACCATCATTACAATTGCTCATCATCTAAATACGATTAGAGATTCAGATCAAATTATTGTTATGGATAAAGGCCTTGTTCTTGATGCAGGAAGCCATGAAGAGCTGATGAAAAGATGTGATTTTTATAAGGATATGGTTGAAGCACAGAACAAGGTAGATAGATGGAATTTGAAAGAGGTGGTAACAGAAAATGTTTAGAGAAATGTTAAAACTACTTACAAAAACTGGCAAGAGAGATTTGATTATATCGAGTGTATTCTTTGCCCTTTATGGACTAAGCTCCATAGCTATGATTGTGATCGTATTTTCTATACTGTTCCAAATATTCGATGGAACGAGCTTAGCAAGTCTATATAAATATTTTATTGCGATTGGATTACTTGTAGTGTTCAAAGGTATTTGTAATATGGTTGCAGATATGAAAAAGCATAGTGCAGGTTTTGATATTGTTCAGCAAATAAGAGAACGCATGATTATCAAATTAAAAAAATTCAGCTTAGGATTTTATACCAACGAAAGACTGGGCGAGATCAATACAATTTTACACAAAGATGTTGATAATATGTCCCTTGTTGTAGGACACATGTGGTCAAGAATGTTTGGTGATTTTTTGATAGGTGCAGTCGTATTTGTTGGTCTTGCAAGTATTGATTTCAAACTTGCTATTATTATGGCTGTATCTGTTCCGATTGCACTTATCTTTCTATATCTGACAATTAAGCAATCTGAAAAAATAGAAAATCAGAACAACTCAGCACTTCTTGATATGGTTAGCTTATTTGTTGAATATGTTAGAGGAATACCTGTACTAAAGAGTTTTTCAAACAATAAGAGCTTAGATAATGAGCTTATGAACAAAACGAAAAAGTTCGGAGAAACAAGTAAAGCAGCTTCAAGATTCAAGGCAAAACAGTTATCTATATTTGGTTTTTTACTGGATATTGGATATTTAGTTCTTTTAATTGCAGGAGCAATACTTGTTATAAAGGGAAATCTCGATGTGCTTAATTTTATTATCTTTGCGGTAATTTCAAAAGAGTTTTATAAGCCGTTCGCTTCTATGGAACAACACTATATGTACTATGTTTCGGCGGTAGATAGTTACGAAAGACTTTCAAGAATTTTATATGCAGATGTAATCCCGGATAAAGTGAATGGAATTGTTCCGAAAGATAATGATATAGCTTTTGAAAACATAGATTTTTCCTATGAAAAAGATGAATTTAAAATGGAAAAATTGAGTTTTTCTATTGCTGAAAAAACAATGACAGCCTTAGTTGGAGAATCAGGTAGTGGAAAGACTACTATAACAAACTTACTTCTAAGATTTTATGATGTGCATAAAGGGAAAATTACACTCGGAGGAACTGATATAAGGGATATTCCTTATGATGAGCTTTTGGATCGTATCAGTATTGTCATGCAAAATGTTCAACTATTCGATAACACGATTGAAGAAAATATTAGAGTAGGTAAAAAAGGAGCTACAAAAGAGGAAATCATTAAAGCTGCAAAGAAGGCAAGGATACATGATTTCATTATGAGCTTACCAAAAGGTTATGAAACTGATATTGGCGAAAATGGAGGAATTTTATCAGGTGGACAAAGACAAAGAATATCTATTGCAAGAGCTTTTCTAAAAGATGCACCGATTTTAATTCTTGATGAAATGACAAGTAATGTTGATCCTGTAAACGAATCTTTGATACAGGATGCTATTACAGAACTTGCAAAGAATAGAACTGTACTTGTAGTGGCTCATCATTTAAAAACAATTCAAAAAGCTGACCAAATTCTCGTATTTCAAAAAGGAAATTTACTTGAAAAAGGAAAGCATGGCGAACTTCTTGCAAAAAATGGTTACTACACAAAATTATGGAAAGCTCAGTATGAGGTATAACCATGATTTTGCTAAAAAATGTTTATTATGAATGGGAAGATGGACGAACTGCTTTAAAAAATGTCAATCTTGAAATTAGAAAAGGTGAATTTGTTTTAATTTCAGGGAAAAGTGGAAGTGGTAAAAGTACTCTTGGAAGTGTGATGAATGGTCTTATTCCACATTATTACAAAGGCAAAATGAAAGGGGAAGCCTTTGCGTCCGGAAAAGATATAAGCAAATTATCGCTTCATGAAATAGGGCATATTGTAGGGACTGTATTTCAAGATCCAAGAAGTCAATTTTTTACGACAACGACAGATGAAGAAATAGCTTTTGGGCTTCAAACCATTTGCAAATCAAGAGATGAAATAAAACAGAGAGTAGAAGAAGTATATGCAGAACTGGATATTGAGGAACTGAAAGGAAAATCTGTTTTTGAATTATCAAGCGGACAGAAACAAAAGATAGCTATTGCAAGTATCTATGCGATGAATCCGAAAGTTTTAATTTTAGATGAACCTTCAGCAAATTTGGATATGAAAGCAACATTTGACCTATTTTTAATTTTGGAAAAATTAAAGAAAAAAGGAACAACAGTTGTTCTAATTGAACATCGTTTGTACTATGTAAAATCTTTATTTGACCGTTTTCTTTTGGTGAAAGATGGAGAAATTGCACTGGACTTGAGTCGGGAAGAAGTTATTCATCTTGAAGGGGAGTTTTGGGATGAGAATGGACTAAGAACTCTTGAATTAGAAGAATATAGGATAAGTGAGAAGAAAGACTCATATCAATTAAATGATGAAAGTATAAACGGAAAAGGCTTGAGATTTTGCTATCCGAATGTAGCTAAGGATGGAAAGAAGCAAAAACAGTACATTTTAAATCATCTTGATTTTAATATGGAGTGCGGAATAGCCATTGGTCTTATCGGCTTAAATGGTACCGGAAAAACTACCTTTGCAAGAGTGATTTCAGGACTTGAGAAGATAAAAGAGGGGAAGATATGGACGGGGAAAGATAATTCGCTTAATCATAAAGATTTAATGGATATGTCATATTTTGTCTTTCAAGATTCAGACTATCAGTTGTTTTCGGAAAGTGTACTTGATGAAATGCTGCTTGGTATTTCAAGTAAAGATAAAAAAGAAAATACTCAAAAGGCAAAGTCTATTTTGAATGTACTTGGCTTAGATAAATACATTGATAAGCATCCGTTTGCTTTATCAAGAGGAGAAAAACAAAGACTCACAATAGCTTGTGGAATGATGAAACAGGCAAAAGTTTTTATCTATGATGAACCAACATCAGGTTGTGATAAAGACTCAATGCTTTCAGTGGCAAAATTAATTGAAGAACAATTAAAAAATGGAACAACAGTTTTGGTGATAAGTCATGATTTTGAGTTTTTAGCGAACACAGTGAGTAAGCTCTGGGTAATGGGAGATGGAAAAATAGAAAGTGTTTTGAATATGAGTGAAAGTAATAAAATTCTCATATTGGACAAGATGAGAGGAGGTAGATAACTTGATGGATAGAAAAACAGTCGATCCGAGAATAAAACTTACTCTACTTCCAATTGTTGGATTTACGAGCTTTTTTATAAGCGATACAATTCTACTTTTCGGACTGATTCTCTTTGCCTTTTTTCTGTATGTATACAGCAGTATGTGGAAAAGAGCATTACGCTTTATTTTGTTTTTTGTGATTTTATACTGCATAGAGTTATGGCTTGGAAAGTTTTGTGAAGCAAGTATCGTATTTGCAATATATATGTTTATTTACTTTGCATCAAGGATGACCTTAATTGCTATGTTTGGTGGATATATAACAAAGACTACAAGTGTAAGTGAAATGCTTGAAGCATTAAATAGAATGAAAGTACCAAGAAGCATTGGTATACCTTTTAGTGTTTTGCTTAGGTTTGTACCAACTATAAAAATAGAACTCAAGGCATTAAAAGAGAATATGAAGATTCGAGGAATCGTAACAAGTAGATTTTTCCCCTTGCTACATCCAATTAAATATATTGAATATACGCTTGTTCCGCTTTTAATGAGAATGATTAAGATTTCAGATGAACTGTCAGCTTCAGCACTCATTAGAGGACTTGATAGTGATGAGAACAGGGTTACATTAACAAAATTGAGGTTTAGAACAACGGATTTGTTGATTGGACTATTAGGAGCTTTGATGATTGCTCTTGTGATAGTAATACAGAAAATTTATTAGGAGGACTTTTATGAAAAACAAATTAAATGGTCGTGATTTTATTACAATCGGAATCTTTAATGCAATTGGAATTGTCATATACATGGCGGTTGCATTTGCTATGGCAACAACAGTGATTGGAGGATTTATTGCTTCAGGAGTTAGCTTTATGGTAGCTGCTACCGTTTATATCCTTATGGCTTTGAAAGTTAAAAAGAAGGGCGTATTTACAATATCAGGAACGCTTCTTGGTTTAATTGCATTGTCAGGAGGACATTTGCCTCATGCAGTCTTTGCTGTAATCGGTGGAATTATATGTGATTTGATTATAGGAAATTATGAGAGCAAGGGACGAATGATTATTGGATATGGGATATTTGCATTAGCGGATTTTTTAGGGACAGTAATTCCTGTGATTTTATTCGGAACAGCTTCTTTTGTGGAAAGAGCATCAAAATGGAAAATGAGTGAAGCACAAATAAATGAAGCATTATCTTATTTCAAAGTTTCATGGGCAGTAGGCTTTGCCTTGATAACATTTGTTCTTGCTTGCATAGGAGCATTCGTTGCAACAAAGATACTCAAAAAGCATTTTGAAAAAGCAGGAGTGATTTAATAATAAATTTACTTAGGAGGGAAAATAATGGAGGGATAATTATGTCAAAACTTATAGTTTCGGTTTTCACAGAACGATATAATTATCCTTTTTTATTCTTGGAATTGCTTACACATAGCAATAATACTTTACCAGAAACGACCAAATAGAAAATTATATAAAACATTAGTTTTTAAGCCGAGAGGACTTTTTACGCCAAAGTGTAGAAGTCCTCCTTTTTTATTCTCAAAACCAAAACAGAGAACTTAAAAAGGAGGATGACTAAGTGGCAAAGAAAGAATATTACCTTTATGTAAAAGGCAAAGCCGTACCTGTAAGTGAAGAAGTCTACAAAGCCTATTGGAAGATAACAGAGCATGAAAAGTATCTCCAAAGAAAAGATTGGAAGCATAATGTAATACCATTTTCGGCACTGGATCATGATGGACACTTTGTAGATAACATCATAGATGAAAAGATAGACTTAGAAAAAATTGTAGAAGTAAAAATGCGAATTGAAGAACTTCATAAAGCATTAAATACTCTTACAAAAGAAGAACGAGAACTAATGGAAGCCATCTTCTACAAAGAAGAAAGTCTAAGGTCAATCAGCAGAAGAGAGAAAGTTACACATCAAGCAATCAGTGGGAGGAGGGATAGGATTTTAGAAAAACTGAGAAAGATTTTAGAAGATAAAATCTAAAAACTTGGAAAGGTTAAGTGTCAAAAAAGGTGCTTAACCTTTCTTTATGGAAACAAGCAGATACCAAAACGGAGGAATTAAAAATGAAGAAAGAAAAAACATTACAGGAAGTACAGGAACAAATTTCTGAACTTCAGGAAGAAAGAGAAAAGTGCGATGTAAAGCTGAAACAATTACAAAATCAAGGCAAAAAATTAGAAAAACTGGCAAATGAAAAGGAACGAAAAAGAAGAAATCACAGGCTCATACAAAGGGGATTGATAGTAGAAAGGGTCATTAAAAATCCTCTAATATTTACCAATGAGGAGATAGAAAAACTGTTAAATATCTCTACTCACACAGAAGAATACAGACAAGCCTATGAAGAAATGATAAATGGAAAAGATATGGAAGATGAAACAGATATTGAGTGAACAGCATAAAAAAACTTTAGTTTTTTCAGAAGCTCCCTGCAAGGGCAAAAAGCTTCGCAGAACGCAAAGCACTCTTTAGGGTGTATAATTGCGCCCTTAGTAAACTAAGGGATTTTAGCAAGTCTTTAAACACACAAAACTTAATAAAAATATACGGATAAAGCAGATAGGAAAAGATACAAAAAATAACCTGTCTGTTTTTTTCTTTATATGAAAAATAAACAAAAAATGAAAGGAGCTTATACCGATGGCAGAAACATTTCACTTTAATATTTCCATGATAAGCAGAGGTAAGAGTAAATCAGCAGTTGCAAGTGCAGCATATATCTCTTGTGAGAAAATCAAAAATGAATGGGACGGAGAAGTTCATGACTATCATAATAAAAAAGGACTTTTACATTCAGAAATCTTCTTGCCGGAGAATGTTCCCATAGCATTAAAAGATAGAACTACTTTATGGAATAGCGTTGAACTAAATGAGAAAGCAAGTAACGCACAGCTTGCAAGAAACTTTATTATTGCTCTACCAAAAGAATTATCCTTTGAAGAAAACAAGAAACTCATTACCGACTTCATACAAGAAAATTTTGTATCAAAAGGAATGATAGCAGATCTTGCCATTCATGATGAAAGTGATGAAGAAAATAATAATATCCATGCACATATTATGACTACCCTTAGACCAATCAATGAAAAAGGAGAGTGGCAGGCAAAAAGCAAAAAAGAATATGTTCTTGATGAAAACGGAGAAAAGATAAAACTAAAAAGTGGAAACTACAAAACAAGGAAAATAGAACTGACGGATTGGAACGATAAAGGAAATGCAGAGAAATGGCGAGAGAATTTTGCAAGCCTTTGTAATCAGTATTTAGAAAAAAATCATCAGGAAAAGAGAGTGGATCATCGCTCCTACAAAAGACAAGGGATAGAAGAAATCCCAACCATACATTTAGGAGCAAGTGCAAGTGCCTTAGAGAAAAAAGGAATCGAAACCGACAAAGGAAACATCAACAGAGAAATAAAAAAACATAACTCTTTAGTAAAAGCTATCAAGAACAAGATAAAAGAAATCACTTCTTGGATAGACTCTTTACTTGGAAATCTGCAAGCAAAATACGATGGGTATAAACAGACCAAGAAAGATGAACTGGAGAACAAAGCAGAACTCTTTAACCTTTATGAATATATTTCTATCTACAACGAAATACAGGGAGAAAAAACAAAAAATCTATCCTACTATGGACAGATAAAAAAGGGAAATGCAGACCTAAAGAGATTTGTAAAAGCAATCTACTATCTAAAAGATAATCATCTTCAAACCATAGCAGACCTACAAGAAAAAGTTTTTGAACTGGCAAAGCAAAGTAAAAAGATAAGTGAAGATATTCAAAGCAAAACCCAAAGAATAAAGGAGTTAAATCGTTGCTTTATTTGTGCAGACATCATCAAAGAAAATAAGGCGGTATATCAGGAATATAAAGATAAAACTTTTCTTAAAGATAAATTTTACAATTCACATAAAGATGAAATTGAAAACTACAAAAAAGCAAGAAAGAGTATAGAAAAATCTACTGGAACATCAGCTATAAAGTCGAGTGATTGGCAGAAAGAAATATCAAGCCTTGAAAAAGAGATACAAGACTTAACTGAAGATAAAGCTAAAGTTCAAGACGAATTTAAGCAGATAGATCATATCAAATATGCAGTAAAGATTGTGGGTGACGAGTATGGAATAGATTTATCTATAGAGATAGACAAGGCAATTAAGAGGGGAGATAAACCAAGTGTAATTGCACAACTGAAAAAATTTCAAGAGCAAGAGGAAAGAAAGGGTCAGTACAAACAAAAAGTAAAAGAAAAGGCTAAAGAAAATTATAAAAATAAAGGGGAGGAAAGATAAAAATGGCAGACAACAGAAGATACTATTGGTTAAAATTGAAAGAAGATTTTTTTACAGATAAGAGAATCAAAAGGCTAAGAAAAATATCAGGAGGAGATACCTATACAATCATTTATCTTAAATTGCTTTTACTTAGCTTAAAAGATAGTGGGAAGCTGTATTATGATGGAGTAGAAACAGACTTTATCAAAGAGCTTGCCTTAACGATTGATGAAACGGAAGATGATGTAATGGTTATAGTAAATTATCTTGTAGCACAAGGATTGATGGAGATAATTACAGAAAATGACGAGTATTTTTTAACAGAAATTCCAAGTCTTATAGGTTCAGAAACAGCTTCTACAAGGCGTTCAAGAAAATCGAGAGGACAAAAAGCGTTGCAATGCAACACTGGTGCAACACCTTGCAACCTTTTGCAACAAAACTGCAACGGAGATATAGAGATAGATAAAGAGATAGATATAGAGTTAGAAAAAGAGGGGGAGATAGAAAAAATATCCCCCAACCTTTATGGAGAATATAAAAATGTTTCCTTAACCGATGAAGAATATGGGAAGTTAAAGGATAAAATGCAAGGTCATAGGGAAGAAATGATAGAGAAGCTGTCAACCTATATGCAAAGCACGGGAAGAAACTATAAAGATCATTATGCGACCTTAGTTCATTGGTATGAGCAAGATAAAGGTAAATTAAAAGAAAGCCATAAATCAAAAGTATATACCTTTGAAGATTATGACAAGGGGGAACACTTGTAGACCTCGTATAAGACGGTGGAAAGGTGTTTTTAGAGCGTTAATGATAAAATAGGTATCAGACTATAGCTAAGTGTAAAATAGGGCTTAAAATTGCAGTATGAAAAAATATCGTATTTATGATAAAATGATAGTGATATGGTAATAAACTCAGTTATAAGGAGAGGATATATAAATGCGAATTCAATTTACTGTAACCGATGAAGAACTTGAAATTTTAACTAAAAAAGCAATAGAGGGAGGTTTCCCAAGCGTTACTGAATATTGTAAGTGTAGCAGTTTACAAGAAAATACAAGCTATGCTGACCTATATACTACCTTATTAAACAAAATTAGCTCTTTACCGAAGGGCAAAGAATTTGTTTTGAGAGAGTTAATCGCAACACCGCCGGCATTGATTGGCAGATGGTTTTATGAAAATGTAAATAAGAGACTTGTAAAAAATGTGGAACACATCGGAAAAGCTGAAGGCGGAGTAGAAAAATATAAAAGAATTTAGATAATGTTGGAGGTGCATTTCATGGCAGAAGAGAATAAAGAGATAGTTATTGTAGATGATAAAACTATACAAGAAAAAATATATCTTATTCGTGGGCAAAGAGTAATGCTTGATGCAGATTTAGCTGAAATATATGGTTATGAAACAAAAAACTTTAATAGACAGGTGAAAAACAATATTGAGAAGTTTGAAGGCGAAGATTTTATGTTTCAACTGACCGAGAATGAATTTGAAAACTTGAGGTGCAAAAATTTCACCTCAAGTTGGGGCGGTTCAAGATACTTACCAAATGCCTTTACAGAACAAGGTATTTATATGCTTATGACGGTATTAAGAGGTGAACTTGCGATTAGGCAAAGTAGAGCCTTAATTAGAACATTTAAGCAGATGAAAGACTTTATAATCGAAAATCAAGATTTTATTAGCTCAAAAGAATTGGTACAAATAGCAGTACAGACAAATCAAAACACAAAGGATATAGCTGAAATAAAGTCGCAAATGGCTACAAAAGAAGATTTGAAAAAGGTTATGGATAATTTTATAGATCCGGACACATACAAGCATTTCCTTTTAATGAACGGAGATAAGATTGAAGCAGATGTTGCCTATACCAAAATATATAAGTCTGCAAAGAAAAGTATTTATGTGATAGACAACTATATAGGCTTGAAAACCTTAGAATTATTAAGGGCTGCAAAAGACAATGTTGAAATTATAGTCTTTAGCGACAATGTGAAAAACAAGGATATGCTGACAAAAAATATCCTAAACGATTTTAGAAAAGATTACCCTAATATCAATCTGAAGATGAAAATTGCAGGTAAAAAGTATCACGATAGATATATTGCCATTGACTATGGAACAGACAGTGAAGCCTTTTATCTTTGCGGAGCTTCATCAAAAGATGCAGGAAATAAAATATCAAGTATTACAAAGATAGAGGAATCTTCCAAGGATATGTATCATACGATGTTTGGCGGAATGCTGAACAATAAGGATTTGAAAATTTAATATGTAAATGGTAAAGCGTTATTAAATGAATAGCTATAAGACTTGTGAAAGGCGGTAGAAATAAAACTCTATCGTCTTTTTTTGATTGCAACTAACAGGAGGGAAACTAATATGCACGAAAATAAAAATGAACATAATACAGGAACAAAGACTATAAAAAAGATTGGAAAAGTAACTTATGAGGTTATTGTCCATTTTAATGAAAATGCGACTGAAACTATGCAAGATAAATTGAAAAGGATAATGCTTAGAGAAATGGAGATGAAAAAACATCAAAAAGGAGATAAAAATGATTAGAAAGTCCTTGACAAGTTGTTACAGGAAAAACTGCCAAGTCAATTCTAATTTCTTGTGGAGCAAGGCTTGCACCTTTTGATATAAGAGAGCTTAGAGAGTTAATGAGCGAAGATGAACTAGAGCTTGATAAAATTGGAGATAGAAAAACTGCCTTGTTTGTAATAATATCAGATACAGATGATACCTTTAACTTTGTAGTCTCAATAATGTATTCTCAATTATTTAATCTACTATGTGATAAGGCAGATGATGTGTATGGTGGTAGACTTCCAGTTCATGTTAGGTGTCTACTTGATGAGTTTGCAAATATCGGTTTAATTCCTAAATTTGAAAAATTAATTGCAACAATTCGTTCAAGAGAAATATCTGCAAGCATAATATTACAAGCACAATCTCAATTAAAAGCAATCTATAAAGACCATGCAGATACAATAGTTGGTAACTGCGACTCTACACTCTTTTTAGGAGGAAAAGAAAAAACAACAGTAAAAGAGTTATCAGAAACCTTAGGAAAAGAAACCATAGACCTATATAACACATCAGAAACAAGATCAAATCAAAAATCTTTTGGACTAAATTATCAAAAGACTGGTAAGGAACTTATGAGTCAAGATGAAATAACTGTAATGGATGGTGGTAAGTGTATATACCAGCTAAGAGGCGTAAGACCTTTCTTATCTGATAAATTCGATATTACAAAACATAAGAATTATAAGTTATTGGAAGATTATGATAAGAAGAACTTGTTTGATGTGGAAGAGTATTTAACAAATAGAGATAAGGTAAAGCTAAAATCTAGTTATAAAATAAATAGGTTAAACATTTGATTTTACGGAGAAAGCAAAATGTGTGAAAATAAAAAATCATCTTTAATTATATTAAATATAAATAGTGAGCAGTTTATTTTGGAAAGTGATACAGAACTCACAAGGGATAAGAAAAATTATATTGAAGCAATATGTGAGACAATGTACGATGAAAGTAATGAATGGTATGAAGATATATACGATATGTCCCCATATGATATAGCTGAGCTATTTGAAAAAACAGTAAAGGACCAAGTAGGAATAACTGTTACATTTAAAGCGATAGACCTTGAAGTATCAATTTTAGAAGACTAGAAATAAGGTATTAATGAGCGATAGAAATTAAAAATTCTATCGTTTTTTTATACTCAAAATTAGGAGGTTAAAATGGTAAGGATAAGAAGTCCCACTTAAAACAATTTAATATATTAGACATTTAGCGATTGAAATATAACTTCAGTCGCTTTTTTAATTGAAATTTATAGATTAAGGAGAAGAAATTAATGGATAGAGAAATGATAAATATTAATGCAAATTTAGTTAAAGAAGTGGAATTATCAGAATTTGAAAGAGATGGAGAAAAAGTAGATGTAGCAAATTTTACTCTCATTAAAAAATATGGTAAAGGAAAAGAATATATAAATTGTTCAGTCTACGGAGAAAAAAGCGAACGTGCAAAAGAATTAGATAAAGGAGATCTAATCCATGTCTTTGGATATTTCAAAGAAAACAAAAAAGGAGATAAGGTCTACAAGAATTTTATAGTTAAATCACTAAACAAAATAGAAAATAAAGAGAAAGAAAACGAGGAGGAATAATATGGAATTTTTTACAGCTGGAGTTGGAGTTTTAAAGACACTTGTAACTGCAATTGGTGCAGGTTTAGGAGCATGGGGAGTTATTAACTTAATGGAAGGTTATGGTAATGATAACCCTGGTGCTAAATCTCAAGGTATTAAGCAGCTTATGGCTGGTGGGGGAATTGTACTAATCGGTATTAAATTAATTCCACTACTTGCAAATGCTTTAAATTAGGAGAAAGTCTATGTTTGGTATCTTTGACAAGCTAACTGAATTTTTTAAGGATATGCTACTTGGAGGTATCAAAGCAAATCTTGAGTCCATGTTCTTAGATATAAATGACAAGGTAGGAGTTATTGCAACTGATGTTGGTAAGACACCAATGGGTTGGAATGGAGAAGTATATAACTTCATAAAAAACATTAATGATAATGTGATAGTTCCAATAGCAGGTCTTATCATAACAGCAGTATTATGTATTGAACTCATAAATATGGTTATGCAAAAGAATAATATGCACGATACAGATACTTTTGAGTTTTTCAAATACATTATAAAGATGTTTATAGCAGTCTACCTTGCAAGCCATGCCTTTGAATTTTCAATGGCAGTCTTTGATGTGGCACAAAATCTTGTAAACAAAGCGGCAGGGGTAATCACTACTTCTGCCACTGTTTCAGGAGATCAGATAGTTGCAATGGTTGATACATTAAAAGAAAAAGAAATAGGTGAGCTTTTAATGATATTAGTTGAAACAAGCCTAGTGAGGATTGCAATTCAATGTATATCTTTAACTATTACCTTAATAGTATATGGGCGTATGTTTGAAATATATGTCTATTCATCAGTATCATCCATACCATTTGCGACTATGGGAAATAAAGAATGGGGTCAGATTGGAACAAATTATATCAAGGGACTTTTTGCCTTGGGACTACAAGGTTTGTTTTTGATGGTATGTTTAGGTATCTACACCGTTTTAATTAGAACGGTACAGATTACAGATATTCACGCAAGCTTGTTTAGTATATTAGGATATGCTCTACTACTTGGACTTATGATGTTTAAGAGTGGAACAGTTGCAAAAAGTATTATGAATACGCACTAGGAGGAATAAATGTTAAAAAAGAAAAATTGTGCTTTATTAGGACTTGGAATTTTATTGGGAGGAACTTATGAAATCTTAAAAGAGAAAAAAAGAAATGAAGAGATTAGAAACTTAAAGAAAAAAATAAACAGACTCGGAAGATGTCACAATGAATTTGTTATGTATCAAGGAGAATACAATGATAGAAATGAAGAAAAACAAGAAGAATTAGAAGAAAGAATTAGCTACCTAGAAGAGGAAACAACATCTAATTATGACCATATACTTGAACTTTCCAAAAAAGAAGTAGAGGGAGATTAAAATGGCATATGTACCAATACCAAAAGATTTGGACAAGATTAAAACAAAGGTTGCCTTTAACTTAACCAAAAGACAACTTATAGGTTTTTCTGTGGCAGGACTAATTGGCATACCAACCTATCTATTTATGAAGAAATATCTACCTAATGATGTTTCAATCATTGTAATGCTAACAGTAACCCTGCCAATCTTTTTTATAACCTTATATGAAAAAGACACCTTAACTTTTGAAAAATATTTTAAATTTTTCTATCTTCACAAGTTTTATCAACCAACTAAGAGAATAAGAAAGGAGGAATACCTTGAAGCAAAGAAAAAAGCAAATCAGCGACTTAAATCTAAGGGAAAAACAATTAAAAAAAGACCGAAAGGAAGTAAGAAGGCTAAAAACAAAGAAAGATCCAACAAATAGTCTTCTAAGTGTACTTTTAAAGAAAGAGAAAAAGAGATTTACAGTTGAGGATACAATTCCATATATAAGAATATTACCAGAGGGCATTTGCCAGTTAGATGAAAAAAATTATTCAAAGACAATTTCATTTCAAGATATAAATTACCAGTTGGCATTGGAAGAAGATAGAGATTTAATCTTTAACCAATTTGCCAACTTTTTAAATTCTTTCGATCCAAGTGTCCACATTGAACTTTCGTATGTAAATCAATTAGGAAGAAATAAGGACTTACAAGATGCAAATAAAATTGCTGATAAGGGAGATTTCTATGACGATGTAAGAAAAGAGTTTAGGGAGATGCTAAAGCTTCAACTTGCAAAGGGCAATAACGGACTTAAAAAGATGAAGTATATAACCTTTACAACAGAAGCCGATAACCTAGAACAAGCAAGAGCAAAGTTAAATAGACTTGAAGTAGATATTTTATCTAACTTTAAATCTATGGGAGTAAGAGCAGAGAGCCTTGATGGCGAAGAAAGACTAAGACTTGTTCACGATATGTTAAATCCAGACAAAAACTTTGATTTTTCATATAAAGATTTGAAGAAGAAAGAGTCTACAAAATCACATATAACTCCCAATATCTTTAATTTTGCACCAGCAAATAATTTTAAATTTGGGAAATTCATTGGAGCAGTAAGTCATTTTCAAATACTTGCAAGTGAGATATCAGACAGAATGTTATCTGAGTTTTTAGATATTGATGACAATATTTATGTAGCTTTTCATATAGATGTAGTTGAACAAGCAGAAGCCATTAAACTCATTAAGAGAAAAAACACAGACCTGGATAGAATGAAAATCGAAGAACAAAAGAAAGCAGTTCGTGCTGGATATGATATGGATATTATTCCATCAGATATAAATACTTTTGGGGCTGATGTTAAGTCCATGTTATCTGACTTACAAAATAGAGATGAAAGGCTCTTTGTAGTATCCATAGTAATGATGAATTTTGCAAGGACTAATCAAAAATTAGAAAATACTATTGCTCAAATATCATCAATTGCAAATAGACATAATTGTCAGGTAAAAAGATTATCTCACCAACAAGAGCAAGGACTTGTTTCTGTCTTACCTCTAGGAGTTAATCAAGTCGAGATAAAAAGATTTTTAACTTCATCATCAACGGCAGTATTTATGCCTTTTACAACAGAAGAGCTATTTATTGATTCGGCAAATTCTTTGTACTATGGCTTAAATGCCCTTAGCCAAAACTTGATTATGGCAGATAGGAAGAAACTCAAGAACCCTAATGGATTAATATTAGGTACACCAGGTTCTGGTAAATCTTTCTCAGCAAAGAGAGAGATGGCAAATGCAATTCTTGTAACAGACGATGATGTAATTATTTGTGATCCTGAAGGCGAGTATTCAAACCTTGTAAAACAATTTAATGGAGAAGTTATTAAAGTTTCGGCAAAGTCAAAGGACTATCTTAATCCACTAGATATAAATATGAACTATGGAGATGGGGACGCACCTTTAAAGGATAAGGCAAACTTCATAATGTCTATGCTTGAACTTGTAGTAGGAGGATCTGGTCTTACTGCTGCAGAAAAATCTGTTATAGATAGGTGCTTACCAAAGATATACCAAAAGTATTTTGAAGACCCAAAACCAGAAAATATGCCTATATTAGGAGATTTATACGATATGCTCCTATCTCAAGAAGAGGGAGTTGGTAGGAAGCTCGCAACAGAAATGGAAATTTATGTTAAGGGAAGTCTTAATGTCTTTAATAATAGGTCAAATGTTGACCTAAATAGGCAACTGCTTTGCTTTGATATAAAAGAGCTAGGAACACAACTTAAAAAAATAGGTATGCTTGTAATTCAAGACCAAGTTTGGAACAAGGTTTCCCTAAACAGAGGAAGCAAGTCTACTAGATACTATATAGATGAGTTCCATCTTTTATTAAAAGACCCACAAACTGCTTCATATTCAGTAGAAATCTGGAAAAGATTTAGAAAATGGGGCGGTATTCCAACAGGTATAACTCAAAACGTAAAAGACCTTTTAACAAGTCAGGAAATTGAAAATATCTTTGATAATACAGACTTTGTTCTAATGTTAAATCAAGCATCTGGAGATAGGGATATTCTTGCTAAGAAATTAAAAATATCGCCTTATCAGTTAAACTATATTACTAATTCAAACGCAGGTGAGGGACTATTATTCTTTGGAAATACCATTGTTCCCTTTATAGATAAATTCCCTAAAGACACCATGCTATATAAGCTAATGACAACAAAACCAGAAGAAGCTAAGTAGGTGTGATATGGATAAAAAACTAAAAAAAGATTTTCAAAAGAAAATTATACGAAATAGGGACGCTCCTGAAAAGAATATGGATAGTAAACTTGTTCATTCAGATGATTATACCAATAAGATTATTAAGAATAAGGATAGGTTCGGAGATAAAATTTCAGAAAAAGAATCTAAACTTATTCATGAGAATGTATTAGCTAAAGATCAAAAACAAGATAAACTAAAAGATTTTCAGAAGTCTAAAAACAAGGAAAGAATTAGAAAAGAATTTTTAGATAATAAGGATAAGGTTGAAGAAACAAAACAAACTAATCTTGAAATAAGGACAGATGAAAGCTTTAAACTTGATGAAGAGTTAGATGTAGACTTCAAAAAGGTAAATTTTGAAAGTGAAAATAGTAGAAATATTAATTCTAATAAATTAACAACAGATGATATTTCAGCTAACGCTCAACCAATAAGCAATAAGAAGGCATCAAGTAAAAGAAAAGTTCTTAAAAATTATGAGGATAAACTTATCCATAGTAAGGATAAATTCCAAGACAAAATCAACGAGAAAGAGTCTAAGCGAATCCAGACAAGTGAAGATAAACCTATCGAAGCAGAGAAAAGCAAGAGAATATATAGAAAAGATAAGCTTGTTAAAGATGAAGTGAGCAAGAACGAAAGTAATGCTAATATCGATAAAAAGCGAAAACAGAAACTTTATCAAGAAAAGAAGTTTAGAGATAAGGAGAAAATTTCTAAAGAAAAAGATAAAGAAAATAAGCTAAACGAAGTTGATACAGATAAAACTTTTGATAATCCTGAGTTTAAAGACAATAATCAAGAATTTATAAAAGATGAAAAAGAAACAAGCCTTAAACCTTCAGAACAAAAGAAAGTTAATAAAAAGAAGACTTACTACAAGAGAAAAAATTATGAAAGTGATAAATTTACTCGAAAGAAAATCGATGACTTAAAAAATGAATCTAAGAAAGTTACACCGAAAGATTCTAAGAAGGCACAAGATGTTAAAGACTTTATATCAGATAAAAAGATTGGAGAGCTTGAAAAGTCTAAAAGCAAGCTAAAGGATAATATTTTAAAGAATAAAACTAAAGGAAGTCTATCTTCTGGGGTTTTATTATCTGGAGCTAAGTCATCAGAGTTAGTGAGAGATTATTTAAGTTCAGGATCTGATAATACTGGTGTAGAATCTGGAGAAAAGGCCGCTAATGTAAGCTCTAAACTTCAGCATGGAATAAGGAAGTATAAGTTAGACAAAAAGAAAAAGTCATTAAAAAAGCTATCTACACTTGATAAGAAAATAAGAAATAGAAAAAGCAAGTTGGAGTTTAAAAGTGGCTTGGAAGATTTAAAAAAGTCAGACTCCTATATAAAGAAAAATAGATTTAAGAAGTTTTACCAAAGAAAACAAATGAAAAGCATGATAGCTAAAAAGCACGAAACAAGACTGGTAGATAGAGTTAAAAAAGCTATTTTAAGTTTAGGTAAGGCTTCTAAAGAGCTAATCGTAAGAAAAAGTAAGATGGTTCTATTTCTAGTAATAGGACTAGGTCTTATGCTATCAATCATGATTGGTGGTGGAAGTGTTGGTATGAGTGGATTAAGTAACTCTGTTAACTCAGTAATGACAACAACATACCTATCACAAGATACAGTTCTAAGTGAAGTTAATCAAGAATTTTCATCAATGGAGTATGACCTACAATCACAAATCGAAAGTGTAAAAACAAGTCATCCTGGATATGACGAATATATTATAAATAAAGATGGAGAAATTGGTCATAATACCCATGAACTTTTATCCTATATAACTTCAAGATGTGGTGAAGTAAAATCAGCATCTGAAGTAAAAGGAATTTTAAAAGAGCTTTTCGATAAAATGTATAAGCTTGATTTTAAGGAAGAAATCGAAATTAGAACAAGAACAGTAGAAAGAACTAGATATGATAGTCGTGGTAATCCCTATACTAGCTATGAAAAAGAAGAGTACGAATATAAAAAGTTAATTGTAACTTTAAAGAAAAGAGAAATGGATGAAGTTGTTAGGGAAATATTTAAAGATTATCCAGACAATGTAGTTCATTATGAAGCTCTTCTTGAAGCTAAGGGAAATATGGGAGATGTTTTTGGATCAGGTAATGGGGACTTAGGAGAAATAGTAGATAATCCAAACTTTGGAAATCCTGGTCTTGCTTTTGATTCAGCTACTGCCAAAGCCTTATTTAATGAAGCAGAAAAACATATAGGCAAAAGATATGTGTTTGGAGCAAGTGGACCATCTAACTTTGACTGCTCAGGTTTTGTATGTTGGTCATTTACAAAGTCTGGTGTAAAGAGAATGCCAAGAACAACTGCATGGAGAATATACAAAGACTATTGTAACCCAGTCAGTCCAAGTGAAGCTCAACCTGGAGATATTATATTTTTCCATTCAACATATAACAGTGGAACACCAATATCTCACGTAGGAATATACGCAGGTAATGGAATGATGATTCACGCAGGAGATCCAATTCAATACACATCAATAAATTCAAAATATTGGAAATCACACTTTTATGGTTTTGGAAGACCTAGATAGAAGGGAGATATTATGTGAACAGGAAGCTTATAAGTATTAGAAACAAAAAGAAAAAAATAGAAGAGAAATTGAAAGATTTAAATGCAAAATACAAGGAAATTTGCGATGAAGAAATACAGGTTGAAAATGAAGAAATAATTGTAACTCTTAGGAGGAACAATATTAGCTTGGAAGAATTAATGGAGAAAATCAATGATAGAAAAAGAGAAGAGAAATTAAAAGAAAAGGAGAACATTCATAATGAAGAAATTTAATACGAACAGACTAAGAGCCTTTTTTATGGCTCTTTTATTAGTTTTAACATCAACTGTGCATACAAGTGCATTTGCAAAGTCTGATGTTACTTGGACGGAAGATGATTTTATGTATTCCTCTGAGGGAAATATAATCGCTTTTAGTGATAAGGGCTTAGAAAAGAAAGAAAAGACAAATATTCTAGTATTTCCTGAAGGAACGAAGTCTATAAATGGAAATTATTCTTTAAGTCATTCAAACGATGAACTTAGATATAAAAGAGAATTTGGGCGTGGCAAACATTGGGATAAAGTAATTATTCCTGATTCTGTTAAGCATTTAGGTTATGCTGCCTTTTACGAAGCAAGTATAGATGAAGTAAAACTATCAAATAGTCTAACTTATCTTGGTGGTTTAGCATTTTTCAATTGTGGACTTAGAGAAGTAACTTTACCTAATACTTTGGTAAATATTGAACATAATGCTTTTGAAAGAAATAACCTTCAAGAAATAACTATACCGAAGTCTGTGAAGACAATTGAACAGTATGCTTTTTCAAGAAATAAACTGCACACTGTAAAAGTTTTAGGCAATCCAAACATTAACAGTAAGGGAGTATTCCATAATCAAGAAGTTGAGTATAGACCAAAACAAAATCCATTTTACGAAAATCATTTTGGTTTCAACGGAAATCAAGGATTCAAATCTATTCCTAATGGATTAAGGTTTGAAAATGGAGAGTTTGTCTTTGATAAGAACGTAGATAGTGTAGAACTTGAATTTGATTATAACAATGATTTGTATCAAGGAAAGATGACTATATACAATCCAAATAAATATTCCATTGATACTCAAACAGATTTAACAGGGCAAGATATTGATGAAAAGGACAATAAGATTGATGATTTAACTAAAAATATTAAGGACTTGGAAAATCAGATCAAAGACTTAAATGATAAGAAACAAGAAGACCAAACAAAGATAGATGAATTAAAGGAAAAGTTAGAATCTTGCAAAGATAATGGAGAGAAACTAAAACAAGAAAAAGCTAAGCTAGAAGAAGAAATTAGAGATAAAGATAATAAGATTGCTCAATTGAATAAAGAAATTGAGGAACTTAAAAATTCTAACAATGATGAACTAATAGCAGAAATTACTCAGCTTAAAGATGAATTAAAAAGATTACAAGATGAAAATGCAAAACTAAAAGAAGATTATTCATCTACAAAATGGGAGTTAGAAGCTGAGAAAGAAAAGACAGATAAAAACGAAAATAAAATCAAAGAAATGCAAGAAAAGCTTGAGTCTTTAGAAGGGGAACTTGCAAAGAAGACTAAAGAAATTGAAGATAAAGATAATAGAATTAAGGACTTAGAAAAAGCTCTTGATGAAAAAGATGCTAAGATAAGAGACTTAGAGTCTAAAAAGAAAGAGACAGAAAATTCTAAGTCAGAATGCTGTAAGAAAATTGAAGAGCTTCAAAAGGCTATTGATAGTTTAAAAGTATCTTCTGAAAATACAAAAAAAGAATTAGAAGATAAGATTAAAGTACTAGAAGAAAAACAAAAAGCTTCTGAAGAAGAAATTAAAAAGCTAAAAGAAGAATTAGATAAGAAAATCGAAGAAGCAAAGAAGTTAATCGAGGAAGCAAATAAAAAAGCAAAAGAAGAACTTGAGAAACAAGCTAAAGATGAAAAAGATAAAAATCTAAACCAAGACCTATCTAAAAAATTAGATGAACTTCTAAAACTCCAAAAAGAAAACAAAGAAAAGAAAGAAGATAAGAAATCTCAAGATAAGAAGTGGGATGAACTTTTGAAAGCTGATGACAAGAACATCCTAAATCAATTTGATCTTAACAAGATGAAAAAGCAAGAGGAACAACAATACAAAAAACAAGTTAAAGATGAAAAAGAATTTGCAGTTTTCCAAGTTGACAAAAACTTTTATAACATTATCAACAAAGATGGTAAGACAACAGTCTATATGGATGTAAAAACTTATGTGGATCAAGGAAGAACTATGATTCCAGTAAGATATATCGCTTATACTCTAGGTTTTAATGTTGAGTATGACAACTCTACTCGTGAAGCTATTTTCTCCAATAAAGAGAATAATATCCTAGCTAAAAAGACATTAAGACTAAATATTGATACTGGTGTTATGAAAGATTCAGATGGTAAAGTCTACAATTCAGATGTTAAGCCAGTTATTATAAATGGAAGAATCCATGCTTCAATTTCAAACATTGCTAAAGCTTTTGGAGCAAGTCATGGAGATATTAAAGATGGTAAAAACCAAACAATAGAATGGGACAATGCTAAAAAAGCAGTCTATGTATTTAAAAATGTAAAATAAGAAAGGATAGAAAAATGAATAAGAGTATTAAACGAGGAGTAGCCATAGCGTTACTCCTTTTTACATTTACAGTACCAGCAACTACATTTGCAATGACAAATGAAGGGCAAATAGAAAGTCAAAACGAATCAATCTATGAACCACAAAAAGAAGAATTTGAAAAAATGTTGAAAGATGATGTTTTTACACCATCAAAAGAAGAGATTCCTTATCAAGATGTTCCAAGAATACCAGGAAATACAAGTGAATCAAATAAGCCTTCAAATAATCTTCCTAAGAAAACACCACTCGTAAAAGGTGGTAATACTAAGGCAGTAAATAATCTTGCGACACAAGAAAATAAGGCAAGAGGTTCAGTAATTGAGAATGTAGATAGGAATGGAAAAGATATTACACCAAGTGGAGATACAGAAAAAGATAAAGAAAATCCAGTAGATGTAAGACAATTTTTAACATTTCAAACCAAAAGTGGAAAAACTATGCACCTAATAGTGGATCACTCATCAAATCAAGATAATGTAAGATTATTAACAGAAGTAGGAGAGCAAGACCTACTTAATATGATTGAATCAGAGGATAAAAATACTATAAAGGTTGAAGAAGCTAAGAAAGAAGAAGTAAAAAAAGAAGAGCCTAAGACTGTTCCAGTAAAATAAGAAAAGAAAAGCGGGATAGGTTCATTTCTAATTGTTGCACTTGTAATTGGAGGAGTTGTAGGAGCAGGATACTATTTTAAGGTAGTTAAAGCAAAAGAAGATAAAATGTTGGAAGACTTTGAAGAAGATGATGAGGATTATATTAGTGAGTCAGAAGATGAGTCTGACAATGAAGAAAGTCATGAAGAATCTTTAGATGAAGACGATGAACTATTATAAGGATATTAAATTTAAGTACAATTGAACTTTTGTCCCAGATATGATATGATATTTGGGACAAAGGAGGATTGTAATGATTTCATATACAGAAAAAATATCAGATAAAATAAATGATTTTGACTCACATAAAGTATTTTTTGCAAACGACTTTTTAGATATTACATCTTATGATACTGCTAGGAAAACATTAAATAGGATGGTAAATGAAAAAAAAATTAAACGTGTAATTGATGGATTTTATTACAATCCAAGATACAGTGAATTAATTGGAGAGTACGAAGAAGTATCAATTCACGAATTAGCACTTGCCATAGCAAGAAAATACAATTGGAATATTGCACCATATAGTAGCACAGCCTTAAACTTATTAGGACTATCCACACAAGTTCCAACTCACTATAAATATATATCTAGTGGCAGATATAAGAAATATAAAATTGGGGATACGGTTTTAGAATTTAAAAAAGTAAATCCAGGAGAAATTGCCAATATGTCACTAAAGACTGCAACAGTTATTCAAGCAATTAAGTCTTTAGGTAAAGAAGATATAACCAGCGAAGTTATACAAAAGATAAGAAAAAATTTAAGTGAAAAAGAAAGAGTAGACTTAATGAACGAATCAAAATCAGTTCCATCATGGATATATGAAGTAATAAGAGAAATTTCTGAGGGTGAAAATGAATAAGTTTTATATAGAAGACAAAGAAGACTTAAGAGTTTTAATAGTCAATACTGCAAGAAAGAAAAATATATCTGAAGCAGTCATTGAAAAAGACTATTGGGTTACTTTTATCTTAGACTATCTATTTAATGAAAATAAATGGAAAGAATATTTTACTTTTAAAGGTGGCACATCACTTTCAAAGTGTTTTGGACTTATAGAAAGATTTTCTGAAGATATAGATTTAATCTTAGATTGGCGAGTATTAGGCTATGAAGAAAAAGAACCATGGATTGAAAGGTCAAATACCAAACAGGATAAATTCAATAAAGAAGTTAACGAAAAAACAGAACTCTTTTTAAGTGATAAATTTTTGAAAGTTTTAGAAGAAGATTTAAAGAGTGTAGACTTTGAATTTTCAATAGATACAATAGATCCACAAACAATTCTATGTAAATATCCTAAAATCTTTGAATCTAATTATTTGACACAAAATATAAGACTTGAAATAGGAAGCCTTGCAGCATGGACACCTGCAATTGATGTTGAAGTTTTGCCGATAATTAGCGAAGCCTATCCAAATGTATTTAAAGAGAAAACTAATATAAGAACAGTATCGGCAGAGAGAACCTTTTGGGAAAAAGCAACTATACTTCATCATGAAGCGAATAGACCGGAATCTTCTTCTATGCCACATAGGTATGCAAGACACTTTTATGACCTATATAAAATAGCGAATTCAAATTTTAAAAACAAAGCCTTAGAGGATAAAGAATTACTAAAGAAAGTGACTGAATTTAAAATGAAATTCTACCCTAGAAAGTGGGCAAGGTATGAAGATGCATTAAGTGGTAGATTGAAGTTAGTTCCAAGAGAGTTTCGATTTTCTGAAATAGAAAGAGATTATAAGGCTATGGCAGAAATGATTTATGGAGACTATCCAAACTTTGAAGAGATTATAAAAGTTCTTCAAGAACTAGAAAAAGAAATTAATAAGTAAGTAGAATTCTCCCGAAAATAATATAATATTCGAGAGAAATACTTTGAGCGAGAGAGAAATCTTTCGCTCTTTTTTTATTTATGGAGGTATTAATGAAGTTAGTAATAGCAGAAAAGCCAAGTGTAGCAGTTACAATTGCAAAAGTAATTGGAGCAAGAACAAGAAAAAACGGATATTATGAGGGGAATGGATACATTGTTTCTTGGTGTGTAGGTCATTTAATTCAAATGGCAAGTCCAGAAAGACACGATGAAAAACAGAAGAAGTGGACAATAGAAAATCTTCCTATAATCCCAGAAGAATATATTTATGAAGTATCTAAAAGCACTAAGAAACAATATGGAGTTTTGAAAAAACTTTTAAACGATAAGAACATCGACACAGTTATAAATGCTTGTGATGCTGGAAGAGAGGGAGAACTTATTTTTAGACTTGTATATAATCAAGCTAAATGTAAGAAGAAGATTCAAAGGCTTTGGATATCTTCAATGGAAAATAAAGCTATTGAAGATGGCTTTAGAAATCTTAAAGACGGGGAAAACTATGAAGACTTATATAGATCAGCAAGTGCAAGAGCCACCTCTGATTGGCTTGTAGGAATGAATCTAAGTAGGCTTTATTCTTGCATTTACAAGGAAACATATTCAGTTGGTAGAGTACAAACACCAACTCTATATTTAATAGCTAAAAGGGATAGTGAAATAAACCTATTTAAGAAGCAAAAATATTATACAGTTGACCTATCTTATAAAGAATTGAAACTTGTATCAGATAGGATTGATAGAATTGAAGTTGCAGAGCAACTATTAAATCTATTAGAAGATGAAATAGTTATTACAGAGGTAGAAGATAAAGAAATAAGCACAAAACCAGATAAGCCTTATGATCTTACTACCTTACAAAGAAAAGCAAATAAATATTTTGGATATTCAGCAAATGATACTTTAAATATAGCACAAGGTTTGTATGAAAAAAAGCTAATCACATATCCAAGAACAGATAGCAGGTATTTAACCGATGACATGGTTACTACTATGAAAGAATTATTAAAAGGACTTGAAGAAGATTTCAAGATAAATGAGTCAAACTTTAAGTCTATTTTTAATTCATCTAAGGTTACAGACCACTATGCGATTATTCCTACTATATCAGGTATTGGAAAAGCCAAAGATTTATCTGATAAAGAAAGCAAAATCTATAATCTAATTAAGAATAAATTACTTGCTTCATGTTCGGATAACTTAAAGGAATCTAGCAGAAAAATCAGATATGAATATGACAAGTTTAACTTTAATGCAAGTGGCAAGACTATAATCGATGAAGGTTATACCAAGTATCTAAAGGCTTATGGGAAGGAAAGACAAGAAAATGAATTACCAGATGTAAAGACTGGAGATAAAATTAAGCTAACTTCTAAAAATATATCTGAGAAATTCACCAAAGCTCCAAGCCATTATAATGAAGATACACTTTTAAAGGCTATGGAGAATGCAGGGATTGAATCACTGGATAAAAACATAGAAGTAGAAAGAAAAGGCTTAGGAACACCAGCTACAAGAGCAGGAATTATTGAAAATCTTATCCATAAGGATCTTATAAGAAGAGATAAGAAAAATCTACTTGTAACAGAAAAAGGCAATAGACTTGTATCGATTGTAGAGGATAAGTTTAAATCAGCAGAAACAACTTCTGAATGGGAAATGAAACTTGCAAAGATTAGCTCTGGTGAAGTAGATAAAGAAGATTTTTTAAGAGAAATAGAAGATAGTATAAGGGAGCTTGTAGATAGGTACAAGAATAATCTAAATGAATAAGGTAAAAATATTAGAGCTTTTCGGTGGCATAGGTGCTATTAGAAAGGCTTTTATTAATTTAAAGATACCTTATGAAGTAGTTGATTATGTAGAAATAGATAAGGCTTGTGTTAAATCATACAATGAACTTTATGGAGAAAATTATAAACCAAAATCAGTAGTAGGATATAAAGCACCTAATGAGAAGATAGACTTAGTTATGCATGGAAGTCCTTGCCAAGACTTTTCAAGAATAGGCAAAAAGCAGGGAGGTGTAAAAAACTCAGGAACTAGATCAAGCTTACTATTTGAAACAATTAGAATAATTAAAGAATTGAAAGATAAACCTAAATGGATAATTTGGGAGAATGTAAAGGGAGTCCTTGATAGAAATATGAGGGACTCCTTTTTTATTTATCTAAAAGAACTAGAAAACCTTGGATATGAAAGCAAATATGAAATCTTAAATGCAATGGACTTTGGGATACCTCAAAAAAGGGAAAGGATATTTGTTGTTTCATGTTTTGGAGCAAATAATTTTTCTTTTAATAAATTGGAGAGGAAAGAAACTAGACCACTAAGTGAATTTTTAGAAAAGAATGTAAGTGAACTTTATACCATGACTCAACCTTATATGCTGAAATTTTTAAATAAAGGCATAGATAATAGTTTTAGAGGGCGACTAAAAGTGATTAAAGATTTTTCTTATACTATTTCTACAAAACAGATGAGAGTACCTAATTCTGGAATAATAGATATTGGAAATGGTAGGTATAGGTATTTAACAGAAAGAGAATGTTTAAGACTCATGGGTTTTGATGATAGTGATATTGACAAACTAGAAAAAGTGCATCCAAGAAGAAAAAATTGTACTTCAAGCAAGCTATATAAGCAGGCCGGCAATTCTATTGTGGTTGATATTTTAATGTGCATTATTAGTTCAATAATGCATGTTAGTGTAAACTTATTATTGTAAATGATATAATAAAATAAAAGACTGGAGGGCATGATATGGATATTCTAGAATGTAAATTAAAGAATTGTTATGGAATAGATGAGTTTAACCATGAATTCGATTTTACAAATACAAATGTGATTACAGTATATGCAAAAAATGGATTAATGAAAACTTCTTTTGCAAAAACTTTTAAGAAAATTCAAGATGGTAAAGCTGACGAAATACGTGATGAAATATTCGATATAAAAGCAGAAGTTAATGTTAGCGTAGATGGACAAGATATAAGAAAAGAGCAAGTGTTTGTAATAAAAAGCTTTGAAAATTATTATGAATCTAGTAGTGTAGCGGATTTATTAGTAGACGAAAAAACAAAAAAATCTATCACAACTTTATTAAAGCAAAAAAATAATTTTTTAAAAAAGTTAGTGCAATATTCAGGACTAAAAATTGAAAAAACACAACAAGGAAGAAAAATTTATGAATTAGAGCCTACAATAGTTTCTGACATGAATTTAAGTGAAAAAAGCTTTTTATTAAGCTTGAAAGAATTAGGTGAAGTTGAAAATAAAACGTATTTACCTAATGTTAAATACTCGACAATTTTTGATAATAGTGTAATTAAAAAAATAAAGGACAGTAGTTTTCAAAATAAAATAAAAGAGTTTTGTGAAGCTGCTGAAACTATATACAGTAGTTATACTTTTTTTTGAAAAAGGTAAGTTCACATTTCCAAAATTGAAAAACGTTGCAAAAAATTTAGATTCAGATAATTTTTTTGTAAGAGATAATAAACTTAATTTAAATAATAGCATAGTAATTGGTAATAATGATGAACTACAAGAGAAATTATATGAAATAGAAGGGAAAATTAAAGATATTCCAGAGTTTCAACAGATAGAAAAGTTACTAAGTGATACAAAAGGCATATTATTAAGAGATACAATAGAAAATAATCCTGAGCTAATAGAGTTTTTAAAAATAGAAAATTTAGACAATTTAAAAAAAGAATTATGGACTTCCTATATAAAGAAAGAAAAGAAATCTTTTGATGATTTATTAGAGATATATAAAGAATTAGAGGAGAATGTTAAAAATCTCAATATAGACAATACATTGTGGAATCGTTCTTTAGAAATATTTGAAGATAGGTTTACTGTTCCATATAAGATGAAAATATCAAATTTAAAGGGAGCGATAATAGGAGAAAATCTCCCACGTGTGGAGTTTATATTTGAGAAGGGTGAAAATCAAGCAAGCTTAGATAGATCAAATTTAGAAAAATTAGACGTGTTAAGTCAAGGAGAAAAAAGATCTTTATATTTGTTAAATATAATATTTGACATAGAAAAAATAAGAAAAGAAAGCAATGAAATCCTATTTATAGTAGACGATATAGCAGATTCTTTTGATTATGATGAATTGCAAATAATATTGCGACACCTA
>NZ_KQ960185.1:0-3054 GCF_001553125.1 Peptoniphilus sp. DNF00840 | reverse complement strand
TCGTTGCCAACCAAGTACCATCAGCGGACTAATGCTTAACTTCTGTGTTCGGTATGGGTACAGGTGTGTCCATTGTCCTATTCTCACCAGATTAACTTAAAAACTAATCTCTTCCTTTTTCTTTTGGTCAAGTCTTCGACCTATTAGTACTCGCTAGCTGAATGTATTGCTACACTTACACCTTGAGCCTATCTACCTAATTTTCTTCTAGGGGTCTTATCTTTCGAGGGAAATCTCATCTCGAGGGGGGCTTCGGGCTTAGATGCCTTCAGCTCTTATCCCTTCCAAACTTAGCTTCCCAGCTATGCACTTGGCAGTACAACTGGTGCACCAGAGGTTTGTCCATCCCGGTCCTCTCGTACTAAGGACAGCTCCTCTCAAATTTCCTACGCCCACGACGGATAGGGACCGAACTGTCTCGCGACGTTCTGAACCCAGCTCGCGTGCCTCTTTAATGGGCGAACAGCCCAACCCTTGGGACCTACTTCAGCCCCAGGATGAGACGAGCCGACATCGAGGTGCCAAACCTCCCCGTCGATGTGGACTCTTGGGGGAGATAAGCCTGTTATCCCCGGGGTAGCTTTTATCCGTTGAGCGATGGCCCTTCCACTCGGTACCACCGGATCACTAAGTCCTGCTTTCGCATCTGCTCGACTTGTTGGTCTCGCAGTTAAGCTCCCTTCTGCCTTTGCACTCTTCGCACGATTTCCATCCGTGCTGAGGGAACCTTTGAGCGCCTCCGTTACTCTTTCGGAGGCGACCGCCCCAGTCAAACTGTCCAACTGAGAGTGTCCCTTCCCCAGATTCATGGGGTTAGGTTAGAATTCTAGCATTAAAAGAGTGGTATCCCAACGGTGGCTCCATAGATACTGGCGTACCTACTTCTTTGCCTCCCACCTATTCTGTACATTTAATCCCAAAATTCAATCTCAGCCTACAGTAAAGCTCCACGGGGTCTTTCCGTCCTGTCGTGGGTAAGCGGCATCTTTACCGCTACTACAATTTCACCGGATCCTTTGTTGAGACAGTGCCCAAATCGTTACACCTTTCGTGCGGGTCGGAACTTACCCGACAAGGAATTTCGCTACCTTAGGACCGTTATAGTTACGGCCGCCGTTTACTGGGGCTTCAGTTCTAAGCTTCGCTTGCGCTAACTTTTTCCCTTAACCTTCCAGCACCGGGCAGGTGTCAGCTCCTATACTTCGTCTTTCGACTTAGCAGAAACTTGTGTTTTTGGTAAACAGTCGCTTGGGCCTTTTCACTGCGGCCCCCTTTTACAGGGGCTCCCCTTCTCCCGAAGTTACGGGGTCATTTTGCCGAGTTCCTTAACAAAGGTTTTTCCGCTCGTCTTAGGATTCTCTCCTCACCTACCTGTGTCGGTTTGCGGTACGGGCGATACTTCTCTTGTAGTGGCTTTTCTTGGCAGTGTGGAGTCATAAGCTTCTCTACTTGTTTTCGATCCGCATCACGCTTCAGAATTTTCGGAAAGCGGATTTGCCTACTTCCCTTCCTTTGCGCTTGCACGCCTCACCAACTGGGCGCTCTTATTATCCTTCTGCGTCCCCACTTCCTTTTAACGATTGTATCGGTACAGGAATTTCAACCTGTTGTCCATCGACTACGCTTTTCAGCCTTGCCTTAGGTCCCGACTTACCCTGAGTGGACGAGCCTTGCTCAGGAATCCTTAGGTTTTCGACGGGTGAGATTCTCACTCACCTCTCGCTACTCATGCCAGCATTCTCTCTTGTATGTTGTCCACAGTGCCTTACGGCTTCTGCTTCTCCCTTCATACATTGCTCCTCTACCAACGTTTGACGTTCCATAGCTTCGGTATATAGTTTAGCCCCGGTTATCTTCGGCGCAGAGTCACTTGACTAGTGAGCTATTACGCACTCTTTAAATGAGTGGCTGCTTCTAAGCCAACATCCTAGTTGTCTCAGTAACTCCACATCCTTTCCCACTTAACTATAATTTTGGGACCTTAGCTGATGGTCTGGGCTCTTTCCCTTTCGACTATGAAGCTCATCCCACATAGTCTGACTCCCTAGTGCATGATATGGTATTCGGAGTTTGATAGGTTTTGGTAACATATGCATGCCCCGCAACCAATCAGTGCTCTACCCCCTTTTCACGTCTTTCTAGAGGCTAGCCCTAAAGCTATTTCGAGGAGAACCAGCTATCTCCGTGTTCGTTTGGCTTTTCACCCCTATCCACAAGTCATCCGATAACTTTTAAACGTTACCCGGTTCGAGCCTCCATTGAATTTTACTTCAACTTCACTCTGCTCATGGATAGATCACACGGTTTCGGGTCTACAACTACTAACTTTCGCCCTATTTAGACTCGCTTTCGCTTCGGCTCCGCATCTGTAATGCTTAACCTTGCTAGTAATCGTAACTCGCTGGCCCGTTCTACAAAAAGTACACGATTGTGGCGTATTGCCACTTTCGCTGCTTGTAAACACTAGGTTTCAGATTCTATTTCACTCCCCTCTCGGGGTTCTTTTCACCTTTCCCTCACGGTACTTGTTCGCTATCGGTCACCAAGTAGTATTTAGCCTTAGGGGGTGGTCCCCCTATCTTCCCACGGAATTTCTCGTGTTCCGTGGTACTCTTTTGTGTCGGATATCTTCGCTTTCGCCTACAGGACTCTTACCTTCTTTGGTTAATCTTCCCAGATTATTTGGCTGGCTATTGTCTCTTTTTACACTTTGGGCTCTTCCCCGTTCGCTCGCCGCTACTTAGGGAATCGAGTTTTCTTTCTTTTCCTCAGGTTACTTAGATGTTTCAGTTCACCTGGTTCGCTTCCTATAGTTATGGATTGGCTATAGGATACCTTGCGGTGGGTTTCCCCATTCGGATATCTACGGGTCAATGGATATTTGCTCCTCTCCGTAGCTTTTCGCAGCTTGTCACGTCCTTCGTCGCCTCTTGGTGCCTAGGCATTCACCTAGTGCTCTTTCTAACTTGACCTTTGTTAATAAACATTTCTGTTTATTTCCAGTTTAATTGTTTGTTTTAGAAATTTTGATTAGTTTTTAAGTTGTTATGGTTC
>NZ_KQ960184.1:0-56550 GCF_001553125.1 Peptoniphilus sp. DNF00840 | reverse complement strand
TTATTTGTGTCGCATTTAATTTTACAACTTATTATATAAATATTTTTTATCTGTTAAGTCTTATAAAGTTTAAAATTTTTAGAAGAGAATGAAAGTTTATTGCACTAAAAAAGATGGGTTGCCCCATCTTCTTTTATGATCTTACATTATTTCACATTTCTTTAAGCTCTCACATCATCAAAGTCACTTGATTCAAGTTTCTTTTTTACGTAAGAACAAGTTCCTTTTATTTTTTTGTTTTCTCTCCTTGCGTCCGCCACAAGTTGTTTTACAAGTTGACCTGCAAGACCTTGGCCACCAAATTCTGGCTTAACAATTGTGTGCTGAGCATCTATTACATGACCCTCTTCAACATATTGTAAAATTCCCTTATAATTATTTTCGCCTTCTCCTATATAATAACAATTTCTACCTTTTTTAACTTCCATGATGACCTCCTATTTTAAATCTTTCTATTTAGAAGTTACCCATTTAAAATAAAAGTTCACGCCTATTTTATCTTTTCAAATATTCTTGGGCTTGCTCAAAGTCTTAAATATTTATATTGATTTTTAATCTACTTATTTGAGTTTAATTAGTTTTTATTAAATTTTAAATTTCTATTGTATAATAGTTTAGAAAATATTTTTTATGGAGGAAGGATGAATAAAAAATCTATAATATTTATCACTTGCTTTAGTCTTTTGACTTCTGCTTGTGGAAATAAAAATAAAACTAATAAAATAGAAAATAAAGCTGAAAAAATTCAAGAGGTCAATCTTGATGAAAATAAAAGTGGAGATTATCTTGTTTCAAATATGAATGACGAAACCTCACTTAATTTTGTAAAATCAGCAATCGAAAAGAATTTAAATAAGAAGAATGGAGAAGTCTTTGCAAGTCTTGTAAGTGACTACAATAAATCAATCCCAAAAGAATTATTAAGTGGTGACTTTAGGGAGCCCCCTAAAGAAGATAAGCTTGATAAAATTTTGGAGATGAGGTCATCTATTAAGCATTCATACCCTGACACTAATTGCAGGATAAATTCTTTCTTGCTCTTAAAGGACAACTTATCACTTAAAGAGGACATCCCAATAGACGATGAAATTCTTTTTATGGATAAGGAAGCCCTAAGGTCCTCTAATTTATTTAAGGGCGACGAGCTTGAAAAATTTTATAAATTATTTTCAAGAGTCAAGACAAATCCATCTAAGGACCCAAAGGTTCAAGCTAAAGTAATGGAAAAGTTTTTGTCGAAGTTTAACTTCCCAAGGGATGTCCGTATGCTTTCAGTAATTATAAATGACAAGCTCGATGGCGACTACCTCTTTATAGGTCACGTGGGAGTCCTTCTTCCCCTTGAAGATGGATATTTATTCTTAGAAAAGATTTCTTTCGAAGAACCTTATCAAGCTATAAAGTTTTCCAAGAAGGAAGATGCCTACAAGTATTTAAAAGATAAGTACAAGGACTATGTAGATCCAGAAGTTGCTCCACCCTTCATTATGGATAATGATAGGTATGTTGACCTTTAATTAGTTTAATAATATTTGAGTATGAGAATTTTAAAATTTTCAATTCTCATATTTTATAGGATAAAATCTAAAAATTTTCACAAAAAAATTGCCCCACTTTTACATGGAGCAACTTTTTTTTGCTTAAATTTTTTATTTTTATTCTGCTACTTTATTTCCCTTATTTATCTTGTCTTCTCTTAGCTTTAACCTATTTGCATCAAGCTCTCTCTTTCTTTCAAAAGCGTGAAGGATAAGTGCAAGAGTTACAACTCCATAAGAGATAAATGTTCTGAAGTATTCACCCATCATAGCATCGCCTGTTAAAACTCTTCCCGCTTGTGGAAGAACTATAAACATTAAGTGGAAAAGAGCTGTACCTAAGATAACATTTGGTATTGAAGCCTTTGATACAGATGCACCACCAACAAGGATTGATGCTGCTGCATAAAGGGCTGCTTGGTCTTGTCCTGCATAAGTTGCAAGAGTACCAATGTTTTGTAGATAAATAATTTGTCCGTAGCAAGCAAGAACTGTTGACATAACAATTGATGCAATTCTTATTTTATCAGAATTCATTCCTGCATTTTGTGCAACAAATTGATCTTGACCTACTGCCTTCATATCGTGACCTAGTTTTGTATTTCTAAACCATACGATGAATAGGCAAAGTAGACCGATTATTGCAAGAGTAACTACTGGCACATCAAAAAGTATTTGATGTTTAGGAGTTATAGGAATATTAATTCTAAACTTCATAATGTTGTCAAAGCCTTGAGCAGACGCTAGGGTAATAGAGTTTTTAATACCGTAACCTGCTGAAAGGACCATAGCCTTAGTTCTCATTGGAATTAAAGTTCCGCAGAAGTAAAGTAGGAATAGCATGTACCAACCTAGGATAAAGAATGCAAGCATCATTGATGTGATCATTTCTCTACCCCTTGCCCTGTTAAGAACTCTACCTGAAAATTGTCCAAGTAAAATTGCAATTGGAGTACCAATAAGAGCAGCAATAAGAAGCCCTGTTGCTCCAGTGAATCCCCAGTCTTGGGCAAATATTATTCCAATTTGTCCTGCCATAGCTCCTAGAGGAATACCAAAGTTAATTCCCATACCAGCTATGATTGGAATAATAAGAGAAAGTACTAAGAAGGTATTTCTTACCATTCTCTTTGAAAGTTCATTTGTTATATAAGATAGTGGTGGTTTGGCAATAATAAGACCTGCCACAACTATGATTATAAACAAAATTGGAACCATAAATCTGTATAAAAATTCTTTTAAATTAAATTTTTTATTCATCTTTACTCCTCCTTGTTAGTGCGTAAATTATCATTCCATTTGTGATTATCATTCTTAGTATTTCTGAAATATCTATATTTAGTGCACCATTTATAACTGTAGGAGTAAGTGTAATTACACCTTGGAATAAAAATGTACCAATTATAACATTTGGAATAGATGCCTTGTTAATACTTGCACCACCAATTAGTAGGGCCGCTACTGTTTGGAAAGTAAAGGCAAGTGGAGCTTGGTAAAGTTGGATAAAACCATAAGATTGTTGGTAAATAATAATTCCAACTGCAGCAAGTACTGTAGAGAATATTACAGAAACAAGCCTTACCCTGTTAATATTAATTCCAGATGCTCTTGCATATTCTGGGTTTGATCCAACAGCTGTCATAGCTGTACCAGTCTTTGTCTTGAAGAATGCCCAAACAATAAAAGCCATAAGAGCAAAAATTAAGAACATTCCAACTGGAATCCTAACTCCAAGTATATTAATAGATAATAAGTTGTTTAAAAGACCTTCTGTAATTTTAGTTCCATTTTCTAGGACCTTGGACTTCATCCAATAATCTGCAACTGGAACTTGTTGTGAAAGTCCCTTACCACTATAACTTAATACAGAAACTGGATTCTTGTATGGAAGGATTAAATAAGCAATACACATGAAGGCTGTGAATGAATAACCTACATAAGTAGCTATAAGCATTTCATCGCCCTTAATCCTATTTAATAAAATTCCGTAGAAAAATCCAAAAACTACTGCTATAAGAGCAGCAAATATCATTGCAATAAAAATACCTGTAAAACCTTTAAAACCAAACTCAATAGATGTAACTCCACCAAGTATTCCTGCTACAACGCCAATTGGAATACCAAAGTTAAGTCCACAACCAGATTGTACCATTGGCACAAGAGACAGAACTAAAACAGAGAACATTCCAAATCTTGAAAGCACGTTTTGGACTGAGTCAGTTAGAGAAACACCAGCCATTGGAGCAGCTATAAAAAGCATTAAGAGGAAAATTCCAATAATAAGTCTTGGTATTCCTATTTGTTGTATTAAACTTTTCTTTTTAGTCATTTCCAAGCTCTCCTTCCCCACTCATTAGAAGTCCAAACTTTGTTGGATCAGCACTAGCTGGGAGTATTCCTGCGATTTTACCTTCGCAGATAACAGCTATCCTGTCACAAATACTTCTTAGTTCTTCAAGTTCTGATGAAACCATTACAATAGTAGTATTATCCTTTTCATTAGATTCCTTTAAGGCATCAAGAACTAGTTCTTTAGCACCTATATCAATACCTCTTGTAGGTTCAGATACAAATAGAAGTTCTGGATCCATGGCAAAGGCCTTGGCAAGACAAACTTTTTGTTGGTTACCACCAGATAGGTTTCCTGCCTTTTGGTCAGAACCAGTAGTCCTGATAGCAAGAGACTTAATATATTCGTCAGATAATTCTCTCATCTTAACTTCATCTCTAAATTTGAATCCAAATATTTTTTTAATAAATTTTTCTTGGACCTGCATTGCATTAAAGGCAATATTCCAAAAGATTGGCTCTTCTAGTAAAAGTCCAACTCCCCTTCTATCTTCAGATACAAAGGCAATTTTATTTTTTAAGATATCTAGAGTATCCCCAAGTTTTAATTCTTTTCCATTGTAAGTTATTTTACCACCTACAGGATAAGTTCCAAGGATTCCATTAGGTATGCCAAGCTTTCCTTGACCAGCAAGACCAGCAATACCTAGGATTTCTCCTCTAATAACTGAAAGATTAACATCATATACAGCTTCACCTGGCATATCAACCCAGAGATGTTCAATTTCCATTATATGGTCATTTGATTCAAGGTGCTTTTCAAGTTTTTCCTTGGCTAGCTTCTTCTCTCCATCTCTTCCAACCATCCATTGAGCTATTTGTTCAATAGACAGGTCTTCATTTTTTCTATCTTCAATTATTTCACCATCTCTTAGAACAACCACTTGATCACAAACACTTGTGATTTCACGTAGCCTGTGAGTGATGAATATTATGGAAATTCCAAGATCAGCAAGAGTCCTCAAAGAATCTGTAAGGTTATTAGCCTCACTTTCTGTAAGAACTGCTGTTGGCTCATCCATAATAATTAACTTAACATCTTTTCTTGTCATTTCCCTTGCAATTTCAATAAATTGCTTGTGACCTACAGGCATTTCTGAAACAAGTGCATTAGTGTCAATATTAACTTCAAGAGTGTCTAAAGACTTTCCTGCAATTTTTATATTTTCCTTTACATCAATACTTTCTAATTTTTTTCCAAAAATTTTAGAAATTACAGAAGAGTTTGTTTCTTCCATATCTAGAGTAATATTTTCTGCAACTGTGAATCCAGGGATTAAACTAAATTCTTGATGTACCATTCCTATGCCTGCATTTAAGGCGTCAATTGGATTTTTAAAGTCAATTAATTTTCCGTCAAAATAAATTTCACCGTTGTAACCGCCTGTATCTCTAATAACTTCCATTCCAAAAATTATATTCATTAGAGTAGACTTACCGGCACCATTTTCTCCAACAAGCCCTAAGATTTCTCCTTTATTGAGAGAGAAATTAACATCTTTTAAGACGGCGTTTTCGCCAAAACTCTTGCTGACATTCTTGACTTCAAGTAAACTATTTGTCAACAAAATCCCTCCATCTTCATAATTATAAAATTAAAATCAACGGTAGCCCGTTGACTTTAATTTTTTTAATAAGATATTTACTTATTTGTTATTTTTTTAGAATAATTTAATTATTCAGCTTTTCCTTCTGCGTGTTCTTGAGCTTCCTTAATAGCATCTAAGTCTACGTTTAGGTTTAGATATTTTTCAGGAACTTTAACTTTATCCATTCCTAGGTATCCTCTACCATATACATAAGTGTCTTGAGCTAGTAAGAAGTGATTGTCCTTAGTTTCCCCAGTTGCTCTATCTATATAGTTTTCAGCCATCCATTTTGCACCTTCAGTATGCTTTTGAATAGAAGCAAGGATTTGTTCTTTGTTAAGAAGTTCGCCTTGACCCTTAAGAACTTCCATAACGTGGTCAACAGCACCAAGAGTTAATGAATAACCTAGAGAGTATGCCCAAGTACCCATTCTCTTGTCTCCACCTTTTGCAATAACTGCTTTTTCAACAGCTGCGTTAATTGCCTTCCAGTCTCCAGCCATATTTTGAATGTCTACTGAGAATGCCTTAGGATAACCCATAATTGGAGATGGTAAATCTTGTTCTACAAAGATTGCTCCACCAGCTGCAACACCTCTAAGAAGTGGTTCAGTGTGAGCGTCATTTGTACAGAAGAAAGCAGTGTCTTTACCATACTTATCAATCCATGGTTGGATGTTTTCTGCTATATATTGTTGTGCTCCTGGAACACCAATATCAGTTGTAGGATCTGGTGCGTTTAATGAAATAAATTCAAGGCCTAGGTCCTTACAAGCTTCTTCCATAATTGCACGTCTAAGAGCTAGAAGTTCAATAGACATGTGTCTTGGGAAAGTGATATGTGCAAATTTTTTAGCTCCCATTTCTTTAGCAGCTGCAATAATTCTGTATCCTCTTGATACGTTGTCAGCATCCATTACAAGGTCAGATGCATTTTCTACCATTACTGTATCTTCTTGAGCAACTAAGTTTACAAGAAGGATATCAGGTCTTTTTTCTCTAATTTGGTTAAATGCTGCAACAGTTCCTGGAACTGATTGGTTAACAATAACAGCCTTCATTAGAGGATCGTCTGCCATAGCAACAATTTTTGAAATTGTTGTTTCTTGTTCAGCTTCAAATCTGTCTGGATAAGTGTCATGTTTAATAATTCCACCGTTATCAGCAGAGCCGTAAAGTTCAATTGCTTTTTCAGCAGCACGGAACTCATCTTCAGCTTGAGAAACTGTACCAGTAACAATTCCTATGTGATATTCTTCGCCATCTTTTAGAGTTTCAAACTTTGCTTTTTGTCCTGCAGCTGCAGTCTTGGAAGCATCATTGCCTTCCTTTGCAGCTCCGTTGTCTACTTTTTGACAACCAGTGAATGCTAATGCCATAAGCATTAAAAGCATGATACCCATAAACCCTTTAAATTTTTTCATTTTTAACACCTCTTTTAATTTATTTAATATTGGTTTATAAATTAAAGAGATTTTATCACATTAAATGGCAAAATACAATGGAAATATGATTTAATTTTCATATTTTTAAAAATAAAAATACAATAATTTCACTTGTCTACATTTCAAATTATAAATTTAATTAGTTTTATGTACTTAAAATAAACTTGATATTAACATATTCTAAAAATTTTTAAAATCTTGTCTTTAGATTTAATTTATAAAAAGATGATTTTTATAAGCTTACAAAAGTATAAAACTTTTGCCATTTTAACCCCTATCAATCTAAAGTATTTCAAATAAAAAAACCTGCCATAAGTCAGGCAAAAAATTTATTTTTATAAAGTTCTTTAAAAAATCTAATATTTTTTATTAATATTTTTAATTTTCTTAAGTATAGTTAAGATTCATAGTCCTATTCAAGGCAATTAAATTTCCCCGCGGTCTTCTAAGAATAAAATAAAGAAGGAAATTGTCAAAAGGACTGCTGCTATTAAGATTGACTTAAAGCCAAAGGTCTTTGAAGTTAAATAACCAAGGGCTGCTCCTAAGCCAAAGATAATTATAACTGCGTAATACTTCTTTGCATTTTCTAAATATACATCTTGCCTTGTGATGTGATACTTGGAAAGATTTTCAGTTGCTGATCTTAAGTTGCCAATGCACATTGTTGTTGCAAAGCTAAGTCCATAAATTTTTTTAAAGGAGTAGACTTGCATGGCACAAGAGAATGATAGAAGGGCGTTAGCTAAGTTATTTAAGTTCTCTGGAATCATAGAAACTAATATCATAATTATAATTTCAAAACCAATTATATATTGGCGCCAGTGAAGAATTCTTTTTTCTATTGCGTCTTCAAATCGAACTGCAACATAAACACCAAGTACAAATGAAAGAACTGGAATTAAGTAAGCTATAGATTCTTTAAAGTTTAAGTCCACTATGTTTTTAAATAAGAGGACTATGTTCCCTGTCTGTGCGTTGGCGAAGACCTTCCCCCTCATTAGATAGGAGTAGGCATCTTGAAAGCCTCCAGCCAAAGTTATAAATATCAATACCAAAAAAGTTTCGTGTAAGTTTTCATAAGATTTTAATTTCATATTAACCACCAACATATAGTCTAATACAAAAATAAATTTCTGCAAGAAAAAACAGATAATTGTAATCAATTACCTGCAAATTTTTCATTTTTTATTTTTTGTGGGAAGAAAAATTTTTATTTGCTTCCTATATCTTTTCTATAGTAAGCTCCTTCGAAGGAAATTTTTTCTACATTGTCGTAGGCCTTCTTGCGAGCTTCCTCTAAATTTTTACCTAGAGCCGTAATGGATAAGACTCTTCCACCATTTGTGTAAAGTCCATCAGTCTTCTTTGTTCCATTGTGAAAGACAATTATATCCCTGTCAACTCTATCGAGTCCTTTGATAAGTTTTCCCTTTTCATAGGATCCTGGATAACCACCTGAACACATTATAAGAGTGAGGCAAGTTTCATCCTTCCATCTTATGTCATCTTTTTCAAGCTTACCATCTATGGTCTTGTTTAAAAGTTCGCACAAGTCAACGTCAAGTCTTGGCATTAGGACTTCTGTCTCAGGGTCTCCAAATCTTACATTAAACTCAAGGACTTTTGGCATATCATCTTCAATCATAAATCCAACAAAGAGGATTCCTGAATAGTGAAGCCCTTCCTTATTAAGTCCATCTTCAATTTGTTTGTAAATTTTTTCAAGATTTTCTTCTAACTTAGGACTTGCTGATACTGGAGAGTAAGTTCCAACTCCACCAGTGTTTGGTCCCTTGTCTCCATCAAAGATTTGCTTGTGGTCCTTGGCTCTTTCAAGTGGGAATAATTTGTTGTTTGAAACTAAGCAAAGAACAGATGCTTCTTCTCCTGTCAAGAAATCTTCAATAACAACTGTCTTGCCTTGGTCTCCAAAGATCTTGTCCTTAAAGATTTTTTCAAGAGCATCAACTGCCTCTTCTCTGTCTTGGCAAATTATAACTCCCTTGCCTAGGCAAAGTCCATCTGCTTTTACAACTAAAGGGTAATAGAATTCTTCAAGACCTTTTTCTGCGTCATCAAAGGACTCAAAACTCTTATATTTTGCTGTTGGTATAGAATATTTTTCTAGAAATATTTTTGTAAATTCCTTGGACTTTTCAAATCTTGCACAAGCCTTGTTTGGTCCAAATATCCTAAGTCCCTTTTCATTAAAGGCATCGACTATTCCTCCGCAAAGGGGATCTTCTGGTCCCACTACAGTTAAATCAATTTTATTTTCCACTGCAAAGGCAAGAAGTTTTTCAATATCTGTTGGGTCAATGTCTAGGTTCTCGCAGAAGTTTTCTGTTCCACCATTTCCCCTAGCCATGTAAATTTTATCTACTGATTTACTTTCTTTAAGCTTCCATGCAAGTGCGTGCTCTCTTCCACCATTTCCAATTACAAGTACTTTCATTTGGCCTCCTAGTGTCTAAAATGTCTCATATTAGTAAAGACAAGACAAATATTATTTTCATTTGCAAAATCTATAACTTCTTGGTCCTTAACAGATCCACCTGGCTGAACTATTACATCAATTCCTGCTTGGTATAAAAGTTCAATTGTGTCCCTGAAGAAAAATCCATCAGAAGCAAGGACTGCTCCCCTTATTTTTTCTCCAGCTCTTTCAATGGCTTCTTCCACTGCCCAAGACCTTTTTGTTTCACCTTGACCAAGGGCAAGAGTTCCTCCTTCTTTAGCAATTACAACTGAATTTGAAAAAGTTGTCTTGCAGCAAGTGAAGGCAAATTTTAATTCTTCAAGTTCCTTTTCTGTTGGCTTTCTATTTGAAACGAAGTCAAGTTTATCTTGGTCCCAAATCACATCATCAGAGTTTTGGATAATAATCCCATTTAGAACTTGCTTAAATCTAAAGCTAGGCTTATAAAGTTTTTCAAAGTCAGGGATTTCTATAAGTCTTATATTTTTCTTTTGTGCTAAAAGTTCATAGGCTTCCTTAGAAAAACTTGGAGCAGCTACAATTTCCAAGAAAATCTTTGAAAGGTGCTCTGCTGTTTTTACATCAACTTCCCTATTAAGTGCAATAATCCCACCAAAAATTGATTCGTCATCACATTCATAGACCTTTACAAAGGCTTCTTCGAGACTGTCACCTGTTCCAATTCCACAAGGGTTAGTGTGTTTAATAGCAACAGCAGCTGGCTTTTCAAAATTTATCACTGCATTTAAGGCAGAATACATATCATTTAAGTTGTTGTAGGAAATTTGTTTTCCATGAAGAACCTTGTATTCAACCTTGTCTGGTGTATAAGAGTCTTCATAGAAGGCGGCACTTTGATGTGGGTTTTCTCCATATCTCAACTCTTCAACAAGCTTGTATGATTTATTGATATATCTTGGAAATCTTTCCCCTTGTCTTTTTGCGAAATAATTTGAAATTACAGCATCATAATGGGCAGTGTAGCTAAAGGCCTTGTTGGCAAGATATTCATTAAATTTTGAATCTTTTTTATCTATGTACTCGAGTACAAGCTTGTAGTCTGCTGGATCAGTTACAATGTAGACGTCCTTATAATTTTTGGCAGCAGCCCTTATCATAGAAGGTCCACCAATATCTATGTTCTCAATCATAGTTTCGTGATCAGCTTTTTCAAGTAGCTTTTCTTCAAAGGGATAAAGATTGTTTACAACAATATCAATTGTCCCAATTTCTTCTTCCCTTAAAGTTGCCATATGTTCTTTTAAGTCACGTCTAGCAAGGATGCCAGCGTGAACTTTTGGGTTAAGAGTCTTCACCCTTCCATCTAAAATTTCCGGAAAGCCAGTAAGCTTGTCTACAGATATTACATCTATTCCTGCATCTCTTAACTTATTATAAGTTCCCCCAGTAGAAATGATTTCCCAACCTCTATTAACAAGTTCCTTGGCAAACTCAACAATTCCTTCTTTGTCATAAACTGAAATAAGTGCCCTCATCCTAACCTCCAATTACAACTTTTCCCTTAACAACTTTTAACTTGTCCTCGCAAAAATATTTTACAGATAGAGGCAAAATTTCGTGCTCAACCTTTAAAACTTTTTGTTGGAGCTCTTCGGGACTTTCCCCTTCAACTTCAACAATTCTTTGCATGATAATAGGACCCTCATCTGCCCCCTCATTTACAAAATGAGTAGTGGCACCAGTGTACTTGACACCTTTTTCAATGACGGCCTCATGGACTTTTAATCCATAATAACCCCTGCCACAAAAGGCGGGAATTAATGATGGATGTATATTTATTATTTTATTCTCATAAATCTTTATAATTTTTTCTGGCAAGATTTTTAAGTACCCTGCCAGAATGATTAAGTCAATATTATATTCTCTTAACTTGCTTATAAGTTCTTCATCATCTTTTATAAAGAAGCCAGGTATACCTGCCTTCTCTGCTCTAACTAAACCATAAGCATCTTCTATATTGGAAATGACAATTTTTATTTTTCCATTGATATAATTGTTTTCTGTATTGTCAATGATGGCTTGTAGATTTGTGCCACCACCTGAAATTAAAACTGCAATATTTTTTTTAGAGGCTAAGATCAATTTTATCTTCTCCATCTACAATTTTTCCAAGTTCATAAAGCTTTAAGTCAGTATTCTTAAAGAAGTCAACAACTTTTTCTTTATCATCTTGAGATACAACAAGGGTAAATCCAACTCCCATATTAAAGGTAGCATACATATCCTCATCTTTAAGATCAGCCCACTTCTTTAATAGCTTAAATATTTTAGGAGTTTCTATTACAGATGCATCAAGCTTTGCACAAAGTCCATCTGGAATCATCCTTGGAATATTTTCGTAGAAGCCACCACCTGTGATGTGACTCATTCCCTTTATATCTACAGTTTTTAAAAGTTCAAGAATTTCCTTAACATAAATCCTTGTTGGCTTTAAAAGTTCTTCCCCTAGAGTACAATTTAATTCATCAATTTCTTCATTTAAATCAAGCTTGCAGTGGTCAAAGACAATTTTTCTAACAAGTGAATACCCATTAGAGTGGATGCCATTGGAAGAAAGTCCAAATACTATGTCGCCTTCCTTGATACTAGAACCGTCAATAATCTTATCCTTATCAACTACTCCAACAGCAAAGCCTGCTAGGTCGTATTGATCTTCTTGGTAAACTCCAGGCATTTCTGCTGTTTCGCCACCAATAAGTGATGCAGAAGATTGGATGCAACCTTCAGCAACTCCCTTAACAATTTCTTCCATCTTTTCTGGGATTAACTTGCCAGTTGCAATATAATCCAAGAAGAAAAGTGGCTTAGCACCTTGGCATAAAATATCATTTACGCACATAGCCACGCAGTCAATACCAATAGTATCGTGCTTATCAAGCATGTGAGCCAAGATAACCTTGGTTCCAACACCATCTGTACCACTACAAAGCACGGGATTTTTTATTTCATCTAGGTCTAAATTAAATAAACCAGAAAAACCCCCAAGGGATGATAAGACATCCCTTGATTGAGTTTTTTTAACAATACCCTTAATTAATTCAACTTCTCTTTGACCGGCATCAACATCTACGCCTGCATTCTTATAATTAATTGCCATCTCCGCTCCTTTTATCCTTCGTAAATATATTCGGTGTTTGCAATTTTTTCTGACATATCAGACCTAAATTGTCTTAGCTTTTCCTTTAAATTGTCATCAGAAATAGCCAAAATTTCTGCAGCAAGGATTGCAGCATTTTCTCCACCATTAATAGCAACTGTAGCAACAGGTACTCCACTTGGCATTTGAACGGTGGAAAGAAGTGCATCAAGTCCGTCAAGAGTTGAACTCTTAACAGGAACTCCAATAACAGGTCTTGTAGTAAGAGCTGCTATAACTCCACCAAGGTGGGCAGCCTTGCCTGCTATAGAAATAAATACTTGGCTTTCATCTTCAGCATTTTTTACATATTCTTGTAGTTCTTTTAAGGCTCTGTGAGCAGAAATTACTTTGGCTTCATATTCAATTCCAAATTCCATTAATTTTGCAACAATCTTGTCTGCAATTTCTCTGTCAGAAATTGAACCCATAATAATTGATACTCTCATTTTTGCTCCTTAAATTCCTAGATATTTTGAAACATCAAGAGGTTTTACATATTCTCCATCTTTGTAGGCTCTCATGTTTCCACCACTAACTTCGTCAATTAGGACGATTTCGTCAGATCCTTCAAGTCTACCATATTCAAATTTAATATCGTAAAGGTCAAGTCCCTTTTCTTTTAAAAGGTCTTTTACAATATTTGCAATTTTTTTGTTCATTTCTACTATTGTATCATATTCTTCAGCTTTTAGGATACCTAGGGTAACAAGTCCATCTTTAGTAATAAGTGGATCGTCTCTTCCATCATCTTTTAAAGTGATTTCAGTATATTCTGGAAGGTCAGCACCTTCTTCTATATAAAGAGCATATCTTCTGTAGAAAGATCCAACAGCCTTAAATCTTGTGATAACTTCAAGGCCCTTACCAAATACAGTTGCTTTTTTTACTTCCATTAAATTATTGTCAAGGTCAGAAGAAATGTAGTGAGTGTTAATTCCAGCTTCGTTGATTTTTTCGAAGAAGTATTTAGTAACCTTTAAACATTCTTTACCTGCACCTTCAATACTACCAGCTACTTGGTTTCCACCAGTATCAAAAACTCCGTCAGTTCCTGTCATGTCATCCTTAAATTGTAAATAACATCTTCCGTCTTCTGTTAAAACATTCTTAGTTTTTCCTTGGTAAATAGTTTTCATAATTTCCTCCAGTAAATTAAATAAAGCCCAAAGAGGCAGATTTCGTAAAACCTACCCCTCTGGGCTTTTTTCCCTAAGGTGTGATACTTTAATAAAAGTACCCGTACCGCTCGGTCCTTGGCAATGCCTGGATCCCTAGGTACACTTTCACTCATGATAAGAGCTCTCGTACTCTTAGATAGTAACAATTTAGTTTTTAATTGTCAATAGTTTTTATAAAGTAGAGAATAATTAATAAAGTCTTAGAATATAAAGTAAAATAGCCCTATTCAAAAAGTAAAGGTACATTTTTATAAAAAATTTTTTTGGTTTTTATAATTTTTTGTAAGATTGTTTCTTCAATTTATTTCTTCTTTTCTATTTTATTTTTCAATTCACGAAAAAGACAGAATGAAATTTCATCCTGTCTTAAAAGTTTTTTGATCTTATAAAATTAAAATTTTTGGTTTAATAGGTAAATCTTTTTAATTCATCAACAATTTTTTTGGAGCCGGATATTATTCCGCCTCTTCTTTCTGTCCCGACTTCTTCTCCATGCATATTGATGACTTGTCCGCCAGCTTCTCTAACTATTAAAGTTCCTGCTGCGTAGTCCCAAAGATTTAAGCCATCTTCTATGAAGGCGTCATATCTTCCACAAGCGGAGTAGCACATCTCAAGGGCTGCAGACCCAATTCTTCTAATTCCATTTGAATTCTCGTAGATATACCTCATCATCTCGAAGGTCTCGTCAACTCTTCCCAACCTTCCTCCGCCAGTTCCAACACCAATAAGAGAGTTTGCAAGTTCTTCCTTCTCAGATACTCTTATTCCCTGACCATTTAATTTTGCGCCTTCATCCTTTATCGCTGAGAAAAATTCATCTCTAAAGGGATCATAAATTGCTCCAAGAACAACTTCTGATTTTTCAATTAGGGCAAGGCTAATGACTGAGTGTTGAAATCCGTGGACTAAATTTGTTGTGCCATCTACGGGATCCAAGACCCATGTGTAGTCTCTTATCTCTGCACTTGACTTGTCCTTTTCTTCTGCCAAGAGGTTAGAGCCTTCTATTAGTTTTAAAAGTTCACCTTCTAAAACTTCTTGGACCTTGAAGTCGACTTCTGTTACAAAGTCATTCCTTCCCTTCATCTCAAAATTATTTTGAGGGTCTAGGTCAAAGAAAAATTTTGAAGCTTTCTTTATTAGCCTTTCACTTTCACTTAATATATCTTCATAATTTATCATAGGTCACCAATCACTTAATAGATTTTATTGCCTTAAAGAGGTCAGCCCCATCCCTAATTATGCTTTCACTACCAAAGGCAGCAAGATAATTTTTCTTCATAGCTTCATCAAAGAACTTTCCATAGGTCTTTAATCTTTCCAAGTTTGTTTCAAGAGCTTCCTTCTTAGATTTTTCTAAGTCCTCAATAGTTAGTCCTGTTATAAATCTTGATAGGTTTATGTCGCCAATTTGTTCTGGAGAAAGTAGTGGGTCAAAGGAATTCATTGATCCAATAATAAAGTTCTTTAGATCCTCATCTGCCATCTCTAAGTTTTCTACAAAGTTTCCAATAGAATCGTAAACCTTGACTGTATTTTTTAAATTTGGATCCCTGTAAGAGTAAGTTGCCATATCGCCAGACCTTCCAATAGAAATTCCTCCGCCATAGGCTCCACCCTTGGCCCTGATCTCGTTGTGAAGGAAGGATGAGTTTAGTATATTTGCGAGAACTGTTAGGTCGCCCCTGTATTTTAATCCCAAGTCTTCAAGGTCATAACCCTTTGATACGTAGACAACATTTGAAGTTGTATAAAGTCCCTCATTTTTATTTTCTCTTACAAATTCATAAGTCGCTGGCTTTATATTTTTAACTTCTAAGGAGTTAATATATTTTTTTAACTCAGGCTTAAGTCTATCTAAGTCAGCTAGGTTTCCTGTTGTGGAAATAATTAAATTATCCCTGACAAAGAGTTTTTCATAAATTTTTTCTGCTTCTTTTTCAAAATCTTCCCACTTATCTTCAAAGTTTTCCACTAGGTCTCTCATAAAGTTGTAATAATTTATTCCCCCAAGGTGGGATTGGATGTCTGCAACTTTTGAATAGTAGGATTTTAAAATTGAAATTATAAATTGGTGACCATTTTGTAGCATTGTTGATTCAATTCTTGATTTTAAAATGTTTAGAAGTTCCTTTACCCTCTTTTTAGAATCAAGAATCGACCTCTTCATTATTTCATCTATAATTTCAAGTCCTCGTCCAAACTTATCTGCTGTGGACTTCATCTTAATGTTCATCCTTAGGACATATTTTGTCTTGTCCTTTTCATCAACATACACAACAGGGTTAAAGGAAATTCCACCACTTGCCTTATAAATTTCATTATTTAATTCTTCATAAGTGTAGTTTTCTGTATCAATTAAACCAATCAAGGAAAGTAGAAGGGACATTGTCTCCATCTCTTCTTTTTCAATAAAAGAGATATCGTGAGATAGACTTGTGTAGACAATTCCATTTGTCTCTTGATTGGATTTTAGATAAATCACATTTCCAATCTTATCTTCTTCCACTGGATATTGAGTTACTTTTTCGTCTATGTCAGCTAAGTCTAGTGAAGGAATTGTATCCTTATTTTCCTTAGAGTCTTCTGCATTTTGATAGTCTTCAAGGTCTCTTGACTTCTTTACAATTTCTTCAATCTCTTCATCTGACATTTTTGCTTTGAGGTCTTCTAGTTCTTTTCTCATGACCTCTTCTTCCTTGCCATTTTTATTTAACTCAGGTCTTGCAAGTAAGTTTACAGAGTACTCGTTGTCTATAAGTTTTTCCTTGATGTAATTTTCTACGAAACCTTCGTCAAGCTTTTCTTTAACTACTTCCAAAACATCGTTGTAGTAGAGGGCATCAAGTGGTGATTGGTCGTAAAGCCATGAGTTAAGAGACCTAATATAATAAATTATTGCCTTTTGAGTTCCTCCACCTTCTCTAAAGATAAATTCAAATTTATTTAAAGTTGCTTCAAGTAGGTCCTTGTCAATTCCATCTTCAACAAGTTTTTCTAAAGTGTCCTTTAAAACTTTTAAAAATTCATCTTTCTTATCTGCGTCAGTATTTTTTAAAACTATAGAAAGGTCAAGAGGAAGTGATGATGAAGTTTCTGAATAAACATCTTCAGCAAGACCTGCATCTAATATTGCCTTCCTTAGTGGTCCTCCTTGAGCCTCAATTAAAAGTTCTGCCAAGAAGTCACGCATAAAGACATCCATCTTGGAGTCGGCATAGCCAAGAGTCCAACCCTTGGATAGGTAGTCAATCTTGTCCTTCATTTCTTCCTTTGATGCAGAAAATGTAATTTCCACATCCTTAGTTTTCTTTAATTCGTCATTTAAAATAATTTTTGAATTTATTTCAGCCTTGTCAAAGTCTTGCAAATAATTTTTGTCAATAAAGTCTAAGGCTTCTTCCATATTTTGATTTCCATAAAGATAGATGTAGGAGTTTGATGGGTGGTAGTATTTTTTGTGATAGTCCTTAAACTCTTGGTAGCTTAGGCTAGGTATAAGTTTAGGATCTCCACCAGAGTCAACTCCATAGGATGAGTCCTCATGAAGGGCAAAGACCATAGCATCTGATACAATATTTTCTGATGAAGAGTAAACTCCCTTCATCTCGTTGTAAACAACTCCATTGTATTTTAATTCGTCATCCTTGTCCTTTAATTCATAATGCCATCCCTCTTGAAGAAATATTTTTTCTTCTTCATAAATTGCTGGGTGGAAAACTGCATCAAGATAGACATCCATCAAGTTGTAAAAGTCCTTTTCATTTCTTGACGACACTGGATAAATTGTCTTGTCTGGAAAAGTCATAGCATTTAAAAAAGTTTGTAGTGATGACTTAATCAAGTCCATAAAAGGTTCCTTGGTCTTGAACTTTCTTGAACCAGAAAGTACACAGTGCTCAACAATGTGGCAAACACCATTGCCCCTTACAGGTGGCGTTCTAAATCCAATACCAAAGGCCTTGTTGTCGTCATTGTTTTCAAGAGTTAAGACTCTTGCTCCTGTCTTTATATGAGTATAGACCTTGCAAGTGGATGCAACCTCGTCTATATATTTTTCTTCGATTAATTTATAATTATTCAAGTTAATCCCTCCAAGGTCCATTATACTTGTTCAAAAACAATTTAACAAACTAGAATTAAGTAGCTATTTATTGGGTAAAGTCTACTTGAGGTGAAATTATGTCAAGAAAAGATGACATCAAAAAATTAGCTCTTGCAGCTGCCACAATTTCTGCAGCCATCCTTGCTGCAAAAAAAGTTTCTAATGATGATGTAAAGGTCCTAATGCCAAATCGTGACGAAGGCTCACTTGCCTATCTCTTAGGCGATGGTTTCGGCAACCTAGCTCTTGCCTATGGACTTATTAATCACGCAAACTTAGATCCCCAAAATATAAATATTTATACAAAGGGCTTTAACGAATTTACAAATATCTCTCAGGGAGAAGATACTTATATGACCTTTGACAATAGGTTTTCTGAATACAATTTTAAAAACACACTTGAGATTTTAAAAAATATAATGAGTGAAGAAGAACTTCAAGACATAAATGAAAAGATTGCAAAAAAAGAAAGCCCAAGAATCTTGGACTTGTCTATGAATGCATCCTATGATGTGAATGAGATAGATGAAGTTAGCAAGAAGAAAATCTACAAGCTAATGCTATCTCCCCTTGATTTCGCTAGTGAATCAAGTATTGAGAAGTACTTTTTATCTTCAGACTTTTTGAATTCAAACTTATTTTACTACTTGGCAAGTATCTACAACTTAAAAGCATCCTCCCCAGTTAGTGAACTTAAGGAAGCTATACTTGATTATATTGGATCAACTTCTTACTTCAACTTGGACTCCAATATGATTTACGAAAAACTCCGTACTTACTTGGAAAATCTTGGCGTTAAGTTTTTAGATGGCTACAAGTTCGTTGAGTTTTCTTCTGCCTATACTCACGTTGACAAGCTTGCCTTTGAAAAAGATGAACATATTGAAGAAGTTTATACAGATTTAAAGGATATTATTTCCATTGAGTCCCCAACTTACTTGGACAATCTATATCTTGGCAACACAGAAAGCCTGCCAGAAAATATTTTAAACACCTATTATTTTGACAAAAAAATTTCTAGCAATAACATTTACAAGGAGATCCAAGGCAAGACTTCTGACTCAGGTATCTTATATGTGAACTTTGAATTCTCTGGACCTAACTTCTCAGAGAAAATTAAAAATAATTTAAGAGACAGTGACTTCTTTATTTTTAAGACTAAGTCTGGGGTTTCTGCAAAGATTCTTGGCAATAAGATTATCCTAAAGGTTTTAAATCCAAATAAAAATTCAATTTTTATTGGTGATGTCTTTAAGGCATTAAATGGCGAAGATTTCTTCTTCGAACTTATTAAACTATTTGGACTTGAAGATGACTTTGGCGAGCTTAGGTTTAATTTAAAATCCGTTTCTATTTCCTTGATGGAAAATTACAAAAAACTTCCTGGCGAAGTTTACAATAAAAATGTAAATCAAATTTCAAATTTAATTTTCCTTTCATCGAAGGCTTCTGATTTTGGAGAACTTTACTCTGTTGAAAAGTTAGTAAAGAAGGGCATAAAAACTGCCCACGAAGTCATGGGCATTGACCACCTAGAAGTTATTGAAAACAATCTTTCTAAGATAGAAGTTTTAAAATTTATTAATTCTTTATAAAATTAAGTGCAGAAATGCACTTTTTTTTATAAAATTTTTTGATTCCACAAGTTTTCACTAACTTGTGAAAAATTATGACTTCATAAAATCTTGTCCCTTTATAAAAAATTATGACTTCAAAAATATCTACTTCTTCTTAAAAAACTATCACTTAACAAATATCTACTTCTTTTTAAACAACTCTAAGCTTGTAAACTTTTACTACAAAATAAAAAAAATCTAAGTAATGAAATATTATTAATTCCACGACTTAGATTTTTTAATATCTGACTTATTCCAAACCTAAATTTGGATTTGCAAAATTTTTTTCATCAAGCTTGCCAGACATGTATTCGTAGTAGGCTGCTGAAGCAATCATAGCCGCATTGTCTGTGCAAAGCTTTAGTTCAGGATAGAAGATTTTAATATCTTCTTCCTTGCCCATTTCTTCAAAGGCTTCCCTTATCCTAGAGTTTGCTGAAACTCCACCACAAAGGACAATCTTATCCATGCCCTTTTCTCTTGCAAGCCTAAAGGCCTTCTCAAGTAGTACATCAACAACTGCTTCTTGGAAAGACCTACAAACATCTTCTTTTACAACTTCTTCTCCACGAAGCATAGTTGAGTTTAAATAATTTAGGACTGCAGTCTTAAGTCCTGAAAAAGAAAAGTTGTAATTGTCTTCCTTGATCATAACTCTTGGGAAGTCTATGGTCTCCTTGCCTTCCTTAGCAAGTTTATCAACTATAGGTCCACCGGGATAACCAATGCCCATGGCCCTTGCCACCTTGTCAAAGGCTTCTCCCACTGCATCATCAACAGTTCTTCCGTGAAGTGTAAAGTCAACATAGTCCTTAACTTCAATTAAGTAAGTGTGACCACCAGAAATTATTAAACCAATAAAGGGTGGTTCCAACTCTTTAAAGGAAATATAGTTTGCACAAACATGTCCCACTATGTGATTAACTCCAACAAAGGGTTTATTAGTTGCAAGGGCAAGAGTCTTTCCTGCACTTAGACCAACTAGTAGGGCTCCAATAAGTCCTGGTCCCTTTGTGGCTGCAATAATATCTATATCCTTAAGGTCCACTTCTGCCTCATCAAGTCCTTCCTTTAAGACTGTGTTAATGGCCTCAACGTGTTGTCTCGATGCAATCTCAGGCACTACTCCACCAAATTTTTTGTGTGTATCAATTTGTGATGCAATTACATTGGAATAAACTTTTCGTCCGTCCTCAACTACAGCAACAGAAGTTTCGTCGCAAGAGGATTCCACTGCCAAAATTTTCATCTCATCACTCCCTCCACATTATATAGGCATCCCTGTCGATGCCATAATAATTTTTTCTCATTCCTTGGATAATAAATCCAAATTTTTTATACAAATTAAAGGCAATCCTATTAGAGTTTTCAACTTCTAAGGTTATCTTATAGGACCCCTTCTCTGCAAGATCTATTAGACCTTCAAAGAGGTCATTAGCAAATTTTTGCCCACGATATTTCTTTCCGACTGCAACATTCCCAATGTGGATCTCGTCATAAATCCTCATAAAAGAAATGAAACCTCCTATGTCACCATCAACTTCCACCACTAAAATATCTGAAAGTTCATCAGAAACTATGGCATTCTCAATGGATTTTTTTGACCAGGGGTTTTCGAAATTCTCAACTTCAAGCTCGTGAATCCTATCTATGTCAGACTTATTTGCCAGTCTCGTGATTCTTTTCATACTGAGCCTCTGCCTGTGATAGTTTCAAATAATTTGGGACAAGATTAAAGACATCCATAGGTCCCTTCTTTTTATAATCTATTAGACCTAGCCTTGCAATGTTTGTCCCCCTCATTCCCTTATTCTTGGATAATTTGCCTTGAGGAAGATCTCCTAAGAACTTTTCTGCATCAAGCCCCACAAGAGTGACTTCATCATACTTATTTAATTCTTCCTTAAACTTTTCAAAGGGCAAGAGGGAATCTTCGAATAGAACTTCCGGTTCTTCTTCATTGTCAATTATAGATCCATAGACATTTCCACGCCTTGCGTCAACAATAGTTGCAACCTTACCATAGTCGGACATACCATTTGCAACTAGAGAAGAAACTCCAACTAGGTCCTTATTAAGTGAAAATGCCAAGACCTTGGCAATAGTAATTCCAATCCTAAGTCCAGTAAAGGATCCTGGTCCTATTCCAACAGCAATTAAGTCGATGTCTTCTAAAGAAAATTCAAATTTTTTGAAAATCTCTTCAATCATATCTGTCACAGATTCCGAATGAGAAACACGACCTCTTAAGTTGTATTCAGCTAGGACCTCATCATCTTCAATTAGTCCAATAGCAGTTGTTCTTGTGGAAGTATCAATCCCCAAAACTTTCATCTAATTTCTCCTTCAATTCATCAAACCTATTTCCAAGGTATTTTATTTCTAAGTCCCTCTTATCATCCTGGGACTTAATATTTATCTCCATATATTCCTCTGGTAAGGCATCTCTAATTTTTTCTGCCCACTCAATTATGGTAACTCCATCAGAATAAAAATATTCATCAAAGCCAAGATAGTCCACATCAATTTTGTCATCAAGTCTATAAGTGTCAATGTGATATAGATCTGTCTTGCCATAATATTCATTGACGATGGTAAAAGTAGGACTTGTTACATAGTCATCAATTCCAAGTCCCTTGGCAATAGATTTAGTTAGGGTAGTCTTTCCTGCTCCCAAGTCACCATTGAGGCAGACAACATCTCCTGGATTTAAATTTTTTCCAAGAAAGATACCAAATTTTTCTGTTTCTTCTAAATTATTTAAGCTTATCATGTAAATCCTCAAATACATTTTCTGAATATTCAAAGGGAACTTTTTCTGACTTTTCTTCAGCTGGATGACCTATGCCAATTATGCACTCAACATCAAACTTATCCTCAAGATCAAAGAACTTGTGCAAAAATTCTTGAGCAGAGATACCACTCTCGTGTTTTGCATCAACAACATTTGCCCAAGTTGCTCCAAGGTCTAGGTCAGCTACTGCTAATAAAATATAAGTTGCAGCAATAGAGGCATCTTGGTGGTTGGTGTTCGGTGCAATCTCACTATCTGTTACAATGGCAATAGCGAGGTCAGCGCCAGCCAAGAACTTGGCACTGTTAACTTTATAATTAGAAAGTTCTTCCAATCTTTTTTTATCTCTAACAACTATATATCTAACTGGGTTTCTGTTTTTTGCCGTTGGGGCATGAAGTGCAATAGTTAAGATTTCTCTCAAGTCTTCTTCAGAAACTTTTTCGTCAGTAAATTTTCTTATACTTCTTCTCTTTTCAACTAAATCTAAAAGCATATCATCACCTCAAAGTATTATAACACATAGTAATTTTAAATTTAAAAATTTGCAAGAAAAAAAGAGGGACTCGCCCTCTTTAACTACTTTTTATACATGCTTTCTTCATAATCTGGTCCATAACTATCATATTCTATAGCTTTCTTTTCTTCTGTCACAAGATCACCATACCAGTTTGGAAAATCTATTTTTTCATCATAAACCATTTTTTGCCAATCTTCATCAGTAAGTCTTTCCTTATTTAAAAATTCGTAATAAGAAAAAGTTGCTCCCCTACCCATGTAAAGTTTATCTTGGTGAGGATAGATTACAAAAATTTCCATTGGCTTGCCTGTTCCTATGTGAGAGATTTCTCCTTCTGGAAGACCAACGCTGTTTTTCACAACTCTCATTAGGTCAACTACTACTGGCATCCTCCTGTCAGTTGCATTTTGAATTTCATACCAATAAGAAATATTATTTTCATCAGATGACTCAACAAAGTCAACCATTATTCTTTCCATCTCTCCACCAATGTTTAGTAAATCAATAATTTCCTCTTCAGTAAGTGGTTCGTTTTGAAGTTCCTTAATAGAAATATCTCTAAACTTAATAACCATAGCTTGGAAGTTGTTTAATTTTTCTTCATACTTTTCACTTAGCATTTGACGATTTTTTAAATTAACCTTTGTAAATTCAAGTAGCCAATTTAATTTTTCATAGAGTTCTACATTTGGTTCAACGTAGGATTTTGGAATTTCCATTTCTCCTCCGCCACCCATTTCTGCCATAACAGCCTTGCCATATAGAACTGTGTCGTGTTTTAACTCTGCAAAAGATCCAAGTGCAGATACTAGGTCCTTTCTTTCCCAAGCATCATTTCTCATAAACATTGGGTAGCCCTCTCCAAATTTTTGGTCATAGGACTTTAGCATCCATAGCCATCCACGATACATATTTTTTTGCCAGTCTAAGTCTTCCATCTTCTTAACACTCGAAATATTTTCATCAGTTCTTTCCTTGTACTTATCCCAGTGAGAATTGTAAGAATCCTTGTCTAAAATTTCTCTCGCCTTTTCATTTCCAAAGGCAGCCATAAGGTCCAAGCCAGAATAAATTGGTCTATCAGATGGGTGATTTGGACGTACAATATCAACAACATTTTGCATCAATACGCTATCCATAACTGCTCTTTGTGGCATATACCTAAAGGACTTGCCCATAAAACCTGCGACTTGTGGATCTGGATAGGACTTTAAAACTGTGTAAGCTTTGCTTAAATTTTTCTTATCATCTAGTTTGTTTATGTCAAAATCTTTTCCATAAACTCCATAGAGTGTCCTTGCATATTCTCTTATTGAAAGGTCATCAGCAGATTCCACCATAAAGTCAATTGGCTCAACTAAATCTTCCCATTTTTTTAAAATTTCAGGATTTTTATAAATTGAATGAGTTAGAAGTAGTCCTTGCATGATACTGTCTTCATCAGGTTTTCCTTCATTCTCTATAAAAAGTCCAACTTGACCAAAGTACATTGTGCCTGAAAAATATCTTTTTAAATCTTCACTTCTAGTGTAGTGACCTCTTGGTTTAAGTTGTGAAAAATCTACGTCCCTTCCAGTGATAGCTGAAGAAGCAATTTCTTCTGAGTTTGCCTTTTTTATCTCTTCTTCATAAATCTTCTTGGCTTCTTCAGGTAAGTTTTCTGGTTCAATTCCCAAGAGTTTAAGACCAGTTGCTATAAAAGCAATATTTCTATTTTGGATTTCTTTTAATCTCTCGTTTTTTATTTCACTTAAAAGATTTATATTTTCAGCAAGCAAACTTTGATTTAAGCTAATAGATTTTGGATAGAGCTCTTCCTTTTCCAAATTTCTCAAAAATCCATCGTAGAATATATGGAAGATGTGAGTTACTGAATCAGTTGTAACAAAACTTGCCCAATTTTTATATTCATTGTCTTCATAAACTTGGTGAATTTGATCGAACTCATAATCCCATGGGTTTTCACTGTACGCGTTGTTTTCCAAATTTTTTGGTCTTGTAATTACAAAACCATTTTTTAAAAGCATTTCTTTTTGTCTTTCTGTAAAATCTCCAAAGTCAGAAAAATTAACTACATTTGAAAAATCATCTGCAACTTTATAATCTTCAAGGCTTGGTGTGAAATCAGAAAGCTTGTAATCAATGTGAGTAGTTTTATTTTCCATTTCATCCAAGAACTTTGTATCTTGAAGTTTAATATTTGCAGCCTCCTTGTCTGACAAAATCCCCTTAACATTTTTGCATCCAGTCAAAAGCGTAAGTGCTACAAGAAAACTTATAAGTATTTTTTTCTTTACTTCCATTTTATTTCATCTCCTACTAAATATAATTCTCTTTCGCTTCCATCTATCTCAACTTTTTTCTCCTTGTCTAAAAACTTTGGCTCATCCTTTAAGACTTCGCTCCCATGATTTCTTTCGACAGCGAAATTAGTCCAGTCATACACACCAAATAAATAATTGCCATCAAGGTTTTTTTCTATGGAAATAATTTCATCATATCCATCTCCATCAATGTCGCACAAGTTAAAATCTTTAATGGGATTGCATAATCTTGATATTCTAAGTTTTGGTCTTAGCTTTTTGTTTTTAAAGTCAATGTTATATAAGAAACACCTCCTGTCAAACTTTTTATCAAAGGGAGTCTTTTTGTAAACACCAAGTGCAAGCTCCATCTCACCTCCATCCACATTACAAAAATCAAGCTTCCAGGGTCTTAAGTCATTTACGTCAATAGAAAATTCTCTTCCCTTACTTTTAATTTTTAATTCGCTCCCATATCTTCCATCAAGAGAAATAATTTCAGCAGACAGATTATCATGAGCAGCCTTATCTAGAACTTTAGCTTCCTTGCCCCTGCATCCCGTCAAAAAAATAAGTAAAAAAATTATGTATCTCATAAGATGATTATATCATTTAATTTAACAATTTATTTGTTTGTTTAACACATTATTTTTAAAAATTTTTATCACAAGCCATAATTTTTTATAAGCTTTGTCTGTGAGATAAGATTGTGAAAGTTTAGAATGACAAGTAAATTAATTTTATATGTAAAAGAGTAACAAAAAAGAGACCCGGCTTGCGAGTCTCTTGATATTTAAAATTCAAATAAGAATTATTATTCTTGATCTGCTTTTTCTTCTTCAGCTACTTTTTCTCCAACTACATCTTCATCAACTAAATCAGCGTTAAGACTTGCATCTGAGAAGTTAATTCCTAGCATTTCTCCAATAGTCATATTGAAGTCATCTTGTTTAGGTTCTTCAATTTTCTTTTCTCTCTTTGGAGCTTTTCTTTCTTTTCTAGGTTTTCTTTCCTTTGGTTTAGCTTCTTCGCCTTCTTCTTTTTCTTCAGGTTCAATTAGAGCCTTGATTGAAAGAGAAATCTTTTGATTTTCTTCATCAATGTCAGTTACCTTAACTGTAACTTCTTCACCAATAGAAAGTTTATCTTGTGGTTTTTCAACGTGTTCTCTTGAGATTTGAGAAACGTGAAGTAGACCATCAACGCCTTGTTCAAGTCTAACGAAAGCACCGAAGTCAAGAAGGTTAACTACCTTACCCTTAACAACGTCGCCAACTTTAACTTCTTTAGTAAATACATCCCATGGTTTTTCCATAGTTTGTTTTAGTCCAAGTGCGATTCTATTCTTTTCTTTATCTACATTAAGAACTTGTACCTTAACAAGGTCTCCAGGTGCTACTACATCTGAAGGGTGTTTAACTCTGTTCCAAGAAAGTTCAGAAATATGGATAAGTCCATCTACTCCTCCAACGTCTACAAATGCACCAAAGTTAGTTAATCTTTGTACAGTTCCTTCGATAATGTCTCCTTCTTTAAGCTTGTCATATACTTCGTCACGAACCTTGTCTAGTTCTTCTTGAAGTACATTCTTTCTTGAAAGAACAATTCTTCTCTTTCTCTTATCAAAGTCGATAATTTCAGTTTCGAATTCTTCTCCAATGAATTTGCTTAAATCTTTTTGGAATCTAACAGAAACATGAGATGCAGGTATAAATGCATTAAGTCCTCTGAAATCTGCAGTTAGTCCACCTTTAACTTGGTTCTTAACAGTTACTTTTATGTTTTCTTTGTTGTTATAAAGTTCTTCAACTTCATCCCAAACCTTCATGTCAGCAACTCTTTTTGTTGAAAGAACAACATTGCCGTCTCCATCATCCATCTTTAGAACATAAACATCAATTTCTTGACCTTGTTCATAAAGATCTTGAGGATTTACATCAGGCCCTCCTGCAAGTTCATCTCTTGAAATGATACCATCTGATCTGTATCCAAGATTTACCATTACTTCTGAATCAGTTATATATAAAACTTCTCCAGTTACTACTTCACCACGTCTAATTCTTTTAAAAGAATTTTCGATGGCTTCCATCATCTCACCTTTGTCAAAATTTTCCATCCTACTAACAGCCTCCTTGATTACCGATTCCGGTGTGGATGCTCCGGCGGTAATACCTATTTTATTAAATTTTTTAAATATATTTAAATCAATATCTCTAATGGACTGAATTAAAAATACATTTTTACAATTTAATTTTGCAATTTCTGCAAGTTTTTTTGTGTTGGAAGATTTTTTGCCTCCTAAAACGATTAGGGCGTCAACTTTTTTCGATAAATCTCTAACACTCTCTTGTCTCTCGAAAGTTGCATTACATATAGTATTATAAACTAAAACTTCATCTTTTGAAATATCTTTTATAAGATTTGTTGCTTTTTCGAAAAAATCTACCTTGTTTGTAGTTTGTGAGACTATAACTATTTTTCCCTCTGGGATTTTAATCTCTTCCAAATTGGAAATAATTGTTGCAGAATCATTGCATCGAGAATTAATTCCCACCACTTCGGGGTGGTCTCTATTCCCTATAATTACTACATTATATCCTTTTTTATAGAAATTATCTACTATATTATAAACTTTTTCTACCTTGGGACAAACACAATTTATTATTTCATTATTTTTTTCTTCTAGCTGGTCTAAAATTTTTTTATGGACTCCATGACTTCTTATTATGACCTTAGAGTTCTCTACACTTGTATCATCAATAGTAATAACTCCCAAGTCAGCAAGTTCCTTTACAACTCTTTCGTTGTGAACAAGATCACCATAGGAGTAGACTCCCTTGCCTGCATTGCCAAAGGCCATCTTAACAGCTCTCTTTACACCGCCACAAAATCCATGCTTGTCAGCTACAATAATTTCCATTTGACTTCATCACCATATACTATTCTCATTATGTCTTGTGAAATATTTTCAAGTTCCTCAGGAGAATATTTTATTTCCTTCTTAACCATTACAGGCTTCCTAAAGTGAATCCTAGTCTTCCTAAAGGGCTTGTAGTCTCCCTCAATATAAACTGGAAGGACTCTTGAATTTGTCTTTTGTGCAATAAGGGCAATACCTGATTTTATTCTCGTGTAGTCAACTTTCTTCATCCTTGTACCTTCTGGAAAGATCCCAAGGACATTTTCATTTTTCAAAATTTTTAGAGCCTTCTTTATGGCTACAAGGTCATTACCCTGCCTATCAATTGGAAAGGCTCCAAGCTTAGATAAGAAAGCACCTAATAATTTATTTTTAAAGAGTTCCTTCTTTGCCATCCAAAAAATTTGTCTGTCAAAAACTGCTGATATGGCTACAGGGTCTAGGTTGCACTTGTGGTTGCCACAAATTATTAATCTTTCATCATCTTGTGGAATATTTTCAAGTCCAAAGACTTCAATCCTATAAATGTGTCTTATAAAAAATCCCACAAAATTTCTAACAGCAAAGTAAAACATAAATCACCTTTTTATATAAGAAATTATTTTTTCAATTGTCTCTTCAGCATTTAAGTCCGTACTGTCAATTAAGATTGCATCTTCTGTTTGAATTAATGGAGAGTTAGCCCTGTGAGAGTCATTGTAGTCTCTCACCTTTAAGTCTTCTAGGATTCCCTCAAAGCTAACCTTGTCGTCGTTAATTTGTTTGTACCTTCTCATGGCACGAGTTTCTACATCAGCAGTTAAGAAAAATTTGTATTCAGCATCCTTTAGGACAACTGAACCAATGTCTCTCCCCTCCATGACAACGTCCTTGTCCCTAGCAATTTCTCTTTGCATCTTCACAAGATAGTCTCTTATGATTTTCTTCTTGGACATCTCTGAAGTCTTGTTGGAAATTTCATTTTCTCTGATTTCCTTTGAGACATCTCTTCCATCGAGAAAAATTTTATCTCCATCAAAAGTTATTTTTGTATTTTTAAGAATTTCTTCGTAAGAAGATTCATCTGCCTTTAAAAGTTTAAGAGTAATTGCCCTATACATTGCGCCTGTGTCAACATATAGAACGCCAAGTCTCTTTGCAATTTCCTTTGCAAGGGAACTTTTGCCAGAGCCTGCTGGTCCATCAATTGCAATTTTCATTTTTACCTCCAAAAAAAATCACTACTTTCTGTAGTGACTCTTATCCTTGTGTTTATTATATTTTATTTTTGAAAATAAGTAAAGGCTTAGAGATTGATGCCACAGGAGTATCCTGTTGAGTTCGCAACTTGAATATTATATCCACCAGTTAGTCCATCAACATCTATGACTTCACCAATAAAGTATAAGCCCTTAGCAAGCTTTGACTCCATAGTCTTTGGATCAAGATCTTTGACGTCGATTCCTCCACTGGTTACTATTGCCCTGTTGATGTCGTCTAAGCTATCAAATCTTAATTTAAAGTTTTTAATTGTTTTAACAAGTTCTTCTCTCTCTTCTTTGGTGATTTGATTGACCTTCTTGTCTCCATGAACTTTTGCTTCATCAAGGACATAAGAAATTAAATCTCTTGGAAGGAGATTTTTCATAACATTTTCTAAATTTTTATTTTGGTTCTCATCAAAGTCTCTCAAGATTCTCTTATCTAACTTGTCACTTGTAAGTGCAGGCTTTAAGTCCAAGTATAAATCAAAGTCCCCCATCCTATTAATTTTACTTGAACTTGTTAAGACAATGGGACCAGATATGCCCCTGTGAGTGAAGAGCATCTCTCCAAACTCTCTCGAGATAACTTTCTTATCTTTTTCAACTCTTAGCTCAACATTCTTTAGGCTAAGACCTGCCAAGTCAAAATTATTTGAAAGATTGATACCAATTAACCCTGGCTTAGGTTCTACAAGCTTGTGACCAAATTCTTTTCCAAACCTATAGCCGTCACCAGTGGACCCCGTAAGTTTGTAAGAAAGACCACCTGTTGCGATAACAACTTTGTCAAATTTTTCCCTGTCATTTAAGATGAAGACCTCTCCATCTTTTTTTATAGACCTCACTTCTGTATTAAGTCTTACTTCAACGCCCACTTGTCTTAACTTTTTTTCGTAGGTCCTTATGACATCTGATGACTTGTCACTTGCTGGGAAGACCCTATCCCCTCTCTCAACCTTTAGGGGCAAGCCTAGGCCTTCAAAGTAATAGTAAGTTGCGAAGGGAGAAAAAGAATAAATTGATGAGAACATAAAGGAAGTGTTCCTCACAAGGTTTTTCATAAATTCTTTCTCGTCTACATAATTTGTTAAGTTGCACCTTCCCTTGCCTGTTATAAATAATTTTTTCCCAAGTTTTTCATTTTTCTCAAAGAGGACAACTTCATGATTTTCTCCTGCCTTAATGGCGCACATCATACCAGCAGGTCCTCCTCCTATAATTCCTATTCTCATCTCGTCACCTTCTTCTCAATTAAGTAAACAATGGGTGGATTGTGTTTTTGATTATAAAATTCTCTCTTCTCAAGCTTAAAGATTTTTTGATCAAGAGACTTTAAGAACTCATCCACGCCTTCTCTCTCTTCAAGAGAGTTTTCGTGACCCAGGTACGAAACCACAATTATTATTCCAGCTTCATTTATTTTTTCTGTGGCCTTCCTTAAGGACTCAAGAGTAGACTCCCTTAAAGTTGTAATTTTTTTATCAGACCCTGGTAAAAACCCAAGATTATAAATCACAAGGTCAAAACTTTCAAGCCTGTCAATATTTGCATGAGAATCCAAAAATAATTCATAATTGTCATAGCCTTCTAACAAGACCCTTGCCTTATTGATAGCCTCTTCTTGAACGTCAAATCCATAGACAAAACCATCTTTGCCAACAGCCTTTAATAGTTTTAGAGTGTCCTTTCCCTTGCCCACAGTTGCATCAACTGCAATTTTTCCTAAAAAATTATGAGATAGGGTCTCATCCACTATCTCAAAATACTTTTCCTTTACTATCATTTTAATCCCTTTAGATACTTAACTTCTTTTTCACTAAGATATCTGTAGTTCCCTGGTTCAAGGTCTAAGAGATGAATCTCACCCATAGAAATTCTCTTTAACTTCTTAACCTTGTGACCAATGTAATCAAACATCCTCTTCACTTGATGGTTTTGTCCCTCAAAAATTTCAATTTCAAGAATAGAATCTTGTTTAAAGGATTTTAAAATCTTAACATTTGCTGGAGAAGTTTTTAAGTCCCTAATGTTAAGTCCCTCTCTCAAGAGAGAAAGTTCACGAGCATTAGGAGTCCCATCAACTGTTACAATATATTTTTTGCCGATTTTATATCTTGGGTGCATCATAATATTTGCAAGTTGACCGTCATTTGTAAGAAAGACTAGACCTGTTGTATCTATGTCAAGCCTTCCCACTGGATAAACCCTGTAGTCATCTGGCACAAGGTCTGTCACAGTTAGTCTGTCCTTTTCATCAGATGCAGAAGTTACAACTCCAATAGGTTTATTTAAAATCATATAAACTTTTTTACCTTCAAGTGTAAGTCTTTTTCCATCAAGATATACCCTGTCCACATTGGGATCAATTTTTGTTCCAAGTTCTGTCACTACTTCGTCGTTAACCTTAACAAGTCCTTCCTTTATAAACTCTTCGCACTTTCTTCTCGATGCAGCTCCGCAGTGAGCCATATATTTTTGTAATCTCAATTAGATTCCTCCTCTAATTCCTTCAAGTCAGGTAGCTCTTCCAAGTTTTCCATTCCAAATTTTTGTAAAAATTTTTCTGTTGTGGAATAAAGATTAGGATGACCAATCCTATCTAGCTTGCCAGAAACTTCTATTAAATCAAAATCCAAAAGTCCCTTAATAGTTGAGTCGCAATTAACTCCTCTTAGTTCTTCTACCTCTAACTTTGTCACTGGCTGCTTGTAAGCAATAATAGAAAGAGTTTCAAGGGCAGGCTTTGAAAGATTTTTTTCATTTTTTTCTTGAATCAAATTTTTTAAATAGGGTTCATTTTCTTGCTTAGTACCAAGTTGAAACTTACCATCAACTTCTCTAAGCCTTAGTCCTGATGTTTCGTTTTTATAGTTTTCCTTCATCTCCAAAAGAATCTCTCTTGCGTAGTCCTTCCTGAGTTCTAAGGTAGATGCAAGATCCTCTAAGCTTATGGGGTCGCCCCAAATAAAAAGTATTGATTCAATTATTGATTTCAGCTTGTTCCTGTCCATTGTATTCTCTCTCTTTAATTAAAATATCTGCAAAGTTATCGCTTTGCTCTGCATAAATATACTCATTCTTAATAAGTTCCAACATACCCAAAAAATAAGTTATGACGTCCACCTTGTAAACTATGTCCACTAAGAGATCACTAAATTTTATTTCCTTATTCTTGTGAAGAGCAAGTTTAATCTTTCTGGCAGCATCTTCAACCTTGAAGTACTCCCTTTCAATCCCAACAACCTCCTTGTCCTTGTATCTTTTTAAGATATTAAAAAAGGCAAAGGAAAGTTTGTCCACGTTAGAATCCTTTAAGAAGTCCATCTCGCTCATAGAAAAAATTTCTGTCCTAAGCTTGTAAAAGGACTTAGACTCATACTCTTCTTGAACTTTTAAAATTTCTGAAGCTTCCTTATACCTCTTATACTCCAAAAGACTTTCCACCAAGTCCTGCCTTGGGTCTTCTTCCTCTTCTCCTTCTTCATCAAAGTCTTCCTTCTTAGGTAGAAGCATCTTAGACTTTATCTCTAAAAGAGTTGAGGCCATTAAAATAAAATCTGAAGTAAGAGTTAGGTTTAACTTCTTCATGTTCTCAATGTATTTTAAAAATTCTTCAGTAATTTTAAAAATTGGTATGTCGTAAATATCTATTTCATTTTCTTTTATTAAATCTAAAAGAAGATCCATTGGACCTTCATAAGTTTTTAAAACAATATTGTATTCCATAAATTAATTCCCAAAGAAATAATTCCATTGATTATTCCATAGACAATTGGCCCAATAAATTTGTCAACAAGTCCAGAAAAAATCATTATAACTAATACAAAGTAAAAATATTTTTCGTACTTATAAAACTTGTATTCCAAATTTTCTGGCAAGAATGTCGCCAAGACCTTTGACCCATCAAGTGGTGGAAGGGGCACAAGGTTAAATACGCCAAGCATAATATTGTACCAAAAGATTGATGTGAAAAGTGGCACCAAGGCAGATGACTTGTAATTTAAGTAAACTAAAATTATCCCAGATATAAGTCCAAGAACAAAGTTAGTAAAGACTCCTGCAAGAGAAACTAAAAGTGATGCAACTTTTCTATTCCCCTTAAACCTATAGGGATTAATAGGTACAGCCTTTGCCCAACCAAATCTAAAAATAACCATAGAAATTAAACCCACAGGGTCAATGTGATGTAGTGGGTTTAAGCTAAGTCTTCCGTCATCCTTTGCAGTTGTATCTCCACAGAGATATGCCACATAACCGTGAGCTATCTCGTGAGGAATTATTGCCACCAGTAGGGCGACAATGTTTATTAATATTGATACAATATCTAAGTTATCCATCTCAATCAATCTCTTCTATAACTAATTTATAATCTTCCTTCTTATCAGAAAAAGCATAGGCAGACTTTATTCTTTGGATTGCTCCCTCAACTTCATTTTCTTTTTCAGTGTAAATTGTAGCAAGCTTGTCGCCCTTTTCTACAAGGTCGCCAATTTTTTTGTGAAGATATATTCCTGCAGATAAATCAAGGAGATCACCTTTTTTTAGTCTGCCAGCTCCCAAGTCTCTTGACGCAATTCCAATTTCAATTGCCTCAATGGATTTTACGTAGCCAGACTCTTCAGCATAAATTTCTCTTACTATTGAAGATTTTTTAAACTTGTCTGTGTCATCAATATAAGTCTTGTCTCCACCTTGTAGCTCAACCATTTCTTTGAACTTTTCAACAGCAGATCCATCACTTATTTTTTCTTCAAGAACTTTTATTGCTTCATCTTCAGAGGATGAAATGCCTTCCATTAGCATTAGCTTTGCACCAATCCTTAGGGCAATGTCCTTTAAGTGACCTTCCTTCTTGCCCTTTAAGATGTTTATTGCCTCAATAACTTCTAGGCTATTGCCAATTGCATCACCAAGAGGCTCTTCCATGCTAGTGATAATTGCCTTAGTGTTTCTTCCAAATTTCTTACCAAGTTCAACCATGAGCTTTGATAGTTCCACTGCTGATGGAACGTCCTTCATAAAGGCACCATTGCCAACCTTGACATCAAGAACTAGGGCGTCTGTTCCCAATGCAATTTTCTTTGAAAGGATTGAGGATGCTATTAAGCTAACATTATCAACAGTTGCTGTTGCATCTCTTAGGGCATATAAAAGCTTATCTGCTGGAACAATATTTTCTGTTTGACCAATTACTGCAATATTAGATTTTTTTAAGATTTCAATAAAATCTCTTCCGCCAATATTTATGTTAAAGCCAGGAATGGCTTCTAACTTGTCAAGCGTTCCTCCTGTGTGGCCAAGTCCCCTTCCACTCATCTTGGCAAAAACAAGACCTACTGATGCAAGTAGGGGACCAAGGACAAGGGTAACTGTGTCACCAACTCCACCTGTTGAGTGCTTGTCAACTTTTGATCCAGGGACTTCTGATAAGTCAACAGTTTCTCCTGAGTCAATCATGGCCTTTGTAAGATAGTATGTTTCATCTAGGTTTAACTTATTAAAATAAATTGCCATTAAGAAGGTAGAAACTTGGTAGTCAGGAATTTCTCCCTTGACATAATTTTCTATAAAAAATTCTATTTCACTTTGACTTAAAACTTTATTTTCTTTTTTCTTTTGAATAATATCTAAAAAATTCATTAAATTTCCTCAACTATTTCTTTTAATAGTTCTTTAAACTTACCTGCAACTTCTTTTCCAACTTCTACAACTTCTGTGTGATCAAGTGGTGTGTCAAGAATACCTGTAGACATATTAGTTATTGTTGAGATACCTAAAATCCTTAGACCCCTATGTCTTGCAATGATTGCTTCTGGAACTGTACTCATGCCAACAGCATCTGCTCCAAGGATTCTTGCCATCCTTACTTCAGCTGCAGTTTCATAAGAAGGTCCAGTGAAGTACATGTAAACTCCCTCTTTAATGCCGATGCCAAGTTTTTTTGCAGACTTTTCTGCTACTTCAACAAGTTCTTTGTTGTAAATGTCTGTCATGTCAGGGAATCTTGGACCAAGGTCTTCATCGTTAGGTCCAATAAGTGGATTCTTGCCCATTAGGTTGATGTGGTCCGTGATAATCATAAGGTCAGCTGGCTCAAAGTTAGTGTTAACTCCACCTGCTGCATTTGTTAGAATTATAGTTTTAATTCCTAGACCTGCAAGAACTTCTATTGGATAAACAACTTCCTTGATGTCGTAGCCTTCGTAATAGTGGATCCTTCCCTTCATTACGCAAACTTCCTTAGAATTTATTTGACCAAAAATTAATTTTCCATCGTGTCCCTTAACTGTAGAAACTGGAAAGCCGGGAATTTCTTTGTAAGGAATTTCAATTTTATCTTCAATGGCATCGGCAAAGTCGCCTAAGCCTGATCCAAGTACAATACCAATCTCAGGTTGGTTTTTAATTTTTTCTTTTATATAATCAATTGATTTATTCATTATTCCTCCTAAAGTTATTGTAGTAAAGAATACCTGCCACACTCTTTGAGTCGTTTATCTCTCCTAAGTTAACAAGCTTTAGAGCTTCATTAAATTTTATCTTTTCAACAGAAAGATGTTCAAACTCATCAAGGTCTTGGTCACCAAGACTTAAGTCCTCTGCATAAAAAATAAATAATTTTTCATTAGTAAAACCTGGTGAAGAATAAATTTCTGCAAGGTAGTCAGACTTCTTGGCCTCATAACCAGTTTCTTCTTTGAGTTCTCTTAAGGCAGCCCTTTGAGGTTCCTCTCCAAAGTCAACCATTCCAGCTGGTATCTCATAGATTTCTTTGTCAATTGCCTTCCTATATTGTTTTATAAGAATAATTTCATCTCCTTCAGTTATGGCAACTATACCTACAGAAGGATGCCTTTCCACTATCTCTCTCTTAGTGTACTTTTGTCCCTCCATCTCAACAGTATCAACCCTTAGTTGCAGGACCTTACCGTCAAAAATCTTTGTCGATTTCATAGTTCTTTCTTCATAATTTGTATTTGTCATTTAATCACCAATCATTTCCTTTGCAGTCTCAATTGCAATTTCACTTACATTCAATCCGCCAATTAATCTTGCCACTTCATTAACTCTCTCGTCATAGTTTAATTTGTCAATTGTAGAAATTGTACTGTTGTTAACCACATCTTTTTTTATTGCAAAGTGCGTGTCCGCAAGGGCAACAATTTGTGGCAAGTGAGAAATTACTATAACTTGTCTATCCTTTGAAACTTCTTTTATCTTATTGCCAACTATTTGGGCAGTCTTTCCACTTATACCTGTATCTATTTCATCAAAGACAAGAGTTGGGATGTTGTCTTTTTCTGCAATTATTGACTTGAAGCCAAGCATAATTCTTGACATTTCACCACCAGATGCAACCTTTGCCATTGGCATAAGATCTTGACCAAGGTTCGGTGCAATTAAGAATTCAATCTTGTCAATCCCATCAAAGGAAAGGTCTTTCTCTTTTATTTCAATTTTAAATTTTGCGTCTTTTATATTTAACTTGTTGATCTCTTCTTCAACTTTTTTCTCAAGAATTTCTGAAGTTTTCTTCCTGTTTTGACTAATCTTCTCTGCAAGGACTAAGGCTTCAGCTTCTTTCTCTTCAATTTTCTTTAAGAGTTTATTTAAATTGTCTTCAAAGTTTTGTAAAAACTTAAGTCTTTCACTAATCTCTTCGTAAAAAGAATTTATTGCCTTTACATTGTTTCCATACTTTAGTTTTAAATTGTTAACAAGGTCTATTCTTTCCCTTAAAAATTGAAGCCTTTCCTCGTCAATCTCACTAGAGTTCACATACCTGTCAAGGTCCTTGGCAATATCAGAAATCCTAAATCTTATGTCCTCTAAGTTTTCTTCGACTTCCTTTAAGTCCTTGTTGTATCTTGTTACTTCAACTACATTAGCAATTACTTTGTCTAAAATGTCTTCAAGAGAAGTTGTCTCGTAACCCTCATTGATTAAGGACTTGGCTTCAGATAATTTTATCAAGGTGTCTGTCATATTGTTAAGGACGTTGAAGTCATCATAGAGTTCTTCGTCGTCATAGTCACTTAGACCTGCATCTTCAATTTCTTTTATTTGGTATTCAAGAAGGTCAATCTCTCTATCCTTATTTTGTTCCATTGTAGACTTTTCATGATACTCATTTTTTAAATAATTTATCTCATTAACAAGGTCTTTTAAATTTCCAAGAAGTTCTCCTTGATCTTTACCAGAAAAGTCATCAATTAACCTTAACTGGTTCTTGTTGTCCATAAGGGAGATGGATTCATGCTGAGCAAAAATATCGATGAGGTGACTTGAAATTTTTGACAGGATTTGCGATGTCACTGTCCTGTTGTTGACTCTTGTAATAGTTGGCCCCTTTTCACGAATTTCCTTTGAGACAACTACTAGGTCCCCTGACTCAATGCCATACTCAAGAAGAAGGTCCTTAGTTTCCACGTCATAAGAAGAAAAAACAGCCTCAATAAAGGCCCTGTCCTTCCCCTTTTTTATAATGTCCTTGTTGGCCCTTTGACCAAGAACAAGTCCAAGGGAATCTATGATTATTGACTTACCAGAACCTGTCTCTCCAGTTAAGACATTAAGACCAGGTTCAAATTCAATTTTCATATTTTCAATTATTGCAAAATTTTCGATATTTAACTCTAAAAGCATATTTCACCTAATCATTTAAATTTTCATAAGCCTTTTCTACAATTTCCTTGGCGTCAAAAGTCCCAGAAGCTTCTCCATAGTTTGACAAGTAAATTAAAAATTCTATGTTACCACTTGTTCCCTTAATTGGAGAATTTGTAAAAGCTTTGATATTTAACCCTAGTTCTCCTGCAAGGTCAATTATTTTTTCTATAACTTCAATATGTACTTTTTTCTCCCTTACAATTCCACCCTTGCCAACTTTTCCCTTGCCAGCTTCAAATTGTGGCTTAACAAGAGCGACAATCTCACCTCGATCTCCCAAGATGTCCTTGGCAACTGGAAGAACGAGTTCAAGTGAAATAAAGGAAACGTCAATAGAGATAAAAGAAACATCTTCTTCTATTATGTCCTTATCAAAATATCTTATGTTGGTCCTCTCAAGAGAGACAACTCTCTCGTCCATCCTTAGCTTGTAGTCAAGTTGATTGTAGCCAACATCTATGGCATAAACTTTTTTTGCCCCATGCTTTAACATACAGTGAGTAAAGCCTCCAGTTGAAGCTCCAATGTCAAGGCAAATTGCATCCCTAAGATCAATTTCATAGTCATGGATCATCTTTTCAAGCTTGTGACCACCACGAGATACAAAGGAATCTTCAAGGCCCTTTATGTAGATTTTTTCATCTTCCTTTAATTGGGTTCCAGGTTTATCAACCCTATCTGTTCCTATAAAAACCTTGCCTTCCATTATTAGTCTCTTGGCCTTTTCCCTTGAATCAATTAGACCTTTTTCAACTAATAATACATCTGCTCGTTTTTTTGCCATTACTTGCTCCTATTTACTAGCTTTGCTGCAAAAGTCTTCAGTGCATCATCCTTAAGTTCAAGACCTTCAAGTGCTTCATAGGCGCCATTTGTTAGGTCAATAACTTCATTTTTAAGGTCTTCCTTGTCCTTAAAGACAAGCATATTGATCTCCCCGCTGTCAGGATCCTTTTCTTCATCTAAGAGGTCATCTTCAAATTGATAGGCAACACCTATGGACTCGCCAAATCTTGCAAGCTTATTGATGTTGTCTGGGTCAAGACCTGCTATGATTCCACCAACTACAACAGAGGCCTTAATAAGGGCGCCAGTCTTTAGCTTGTACATATTTTCGCATTCATCTTCTGTGTAATCAGCAACATCCCTACTTATATCAATTGTTTGACCACCAACCATTCCATTTACACCTGAGGCATTGTAGATGTATTTCATTGCCCTCATGGCACGCTTTAGGTCCTCAGGATCCTCAATGTTTTCAATGTGTCTTAAGAGGATTTCCATAGACATATTTAAGAGTCCATCCCCTGCTAGGATTGCAATCCCCTCAGAGTAAACCTTGTGGTTTGTTGGTTTTTCTCTTCTAAAGTCATCGTCATCCATAGCTGGTAGGTCGTCGTGAATAAGTGAATAAGTGTGTATCATTTCAATTGCAGCTGCAAAGGGAAGAATCTTGTCTAAAGAATCTTCAGAAAATTCACAATAAGTTATAAGAGAAAGAAGGGGTCTTATCCTCTTTCCACCAGAAAACAAAGAGTACTTCATAGAGTCAATCACCTTGTGTTGTGGGCTGTTGTCATACTCAAGTAAGGAACTCAAATAATTATTAAATTTTTCTAGTAAATTATCTAAATCTCTCATCTTTTTTGTCCTCAATAAACTCAGAGTTTTCCTCTGCAATAGTTTTAATCTTGCCCTCATAGGCCTTTAGGGTATTGTTCAAGTACTTGTAAAGTTCAATCCCCTTTTCGTATTTTTTTATGGAATCTTCAAGACTAATGTCCTTAGACTCAAGTTCCCTTATTATATTTTCAAGCTCCCTAAAGGAACTTTCATAATCTCTTTCCATTTAATCCCTCACTTCCACCTTTTGAACCTTGGATTCTAGCTTGCCATCCTTAAACTTGAGAGAAATAATATCTCCAGGTCTTGCATCTCTTGCAGACTTAAGACTCTTACCATCTGCTCCTAAGATTTCAACCTTATTTATCTTTTCAAAGGCTGAATCAAGTCCCAACTTCAAGAGATTTAACCTGTTTCTCTCATTTTTTAACCTTAATGTTAGGTCATAGGATGTAAAAAACTTTTCAAGGTTTTTAAACTTCCTGTGATTGTCATTAACATAGGATTTAAAATAATAATTTAAAAGTTTTTTATCAAAATTTAGACTCTCAATATTCTTATTGAGTCTAGAATTTATATTTACAGAAATATTTTTTAGTCTATAAGAATAATTTTCGATTAGCTTGGACTCCTTAAGCTTAAAATTCTCCAGATAAAATTTTTTCTCTTGAAGATCATACTCTTGACCCTCAATAATATTTTTCATTGCAGAATTTAAAAGGGCATGAGCCCTCAATAGGTCCCTAGTCCTTTCATTAATCTTATAAACTTGATTTTTTATAGAAATATTTTTGTATAGGTTTAAGAGTCTTAGGCAATTGTAATCAAGTCTTCTCTCAATGAGATTTGTAAGTTGTGACTTCTTCTTTTCAAGTTCAGAGAGAATTTCATCTTCACTAATAGTCACAAGCTCTGCCGCATTAGTTGGAGTTGCCGCCCTCATATCTGCCACAAAATCACAAATAGTGTAGTCCACCTCATGACCCACAGCAGAAATCACTGGGATTTTTGAGGCAAAAATTTCCCTTGCAAGGTCCTCGTCATTAAAGACAAAGAGATCCTCAAAGCTTCCTCCACCTCTAGCAATTATTATGGTGTCAACTGGTTCTTCTTGGTTAAAATACTTGACACCTGCAATCAAAGACTCAGCAGCATAGGCTCCTTGAACAAGACTTGGATAAACAATAATGTCACAAGTCTTATTCCTCGTCCTAAAAATATTTATAACATCCTTAATGACTGCACCACTAGTTGATGTAATAAGTCCAATCCTTGATGGGTACTTCTTTAGGCTCTTCTTATGTCCTGGATTAAAAAGCCCTTCCTTAGTGAGCTTTTCCTTTAAGTCCAGGTACTCCTGATAGAGGTTACCCTTGCCATCAAGTTCTAATTGGCTAATATATAAAAAAACCCTGCCACTCCTTTCATAGTAAGTGACAGTTCCCTTTGCCATAACTTTAGCGCCATCGAATAAATTTATTTTTATATCCTCTTGGCTAGCCATGGCATCAATGCGGGCGAACTTATCCTTGAGAGAAAAATAAATATTTCCATTCTTGTGGAAATTTAAATTGGTAATCTCCCCAGTGATGCTAATATCCCTTAGGATATAGTCCATAGAAATTAGCTTTTTGATGTAATTATTCAGTTCACTTACATTAAAAGCAGACTTTGCCAAATTAAAAACTCCTGTAAATTGTTCCCAAAATTCCGTTTATAAATTTAGGTGCTTCGTTAGAACTATAAAGTCTTGCAATCTCAACAGCTTCATTAATAGAAACCTCTTCAGGGATATCATCCTTGTAGAGAAATTCGTAGACAGCAATCCTAAGGATTTGCCTGTCAACCTTGGCAAGTCTTGCCATAGTCCAACCCTTTAAGTTCTTCTCTATTGTCTCATCAACTACTTCAAGCTTGTCCAAAATGTCTGGCACAGTCCTCTTGATGTAGTCAACTTCGTCTCCTTGGAATTCATGATTTTCCATAAAAAGATCTAGCTTGTCAGTGGAAAAATCATCATTAAGATCCATGGAGAATAGGGCCTGCATGACCCCTATTCTTGCTCTCTTCCTACTCATTTGACAACAGTCTTTTCAGAATTTTTTACAGCAATGCCGGAGATGTGAACATTCACTTCTACAACATCAAAGTCTGTCATATTTTCAATAGCTTCTTTAACTTCTTCTTGCACCCTTTCAGATACTTCAACAATTTTTATTCCATATTCAATAGTAATATATACGTCTACAATAGTTTCTCTCTCGCCAATATTAACTTTGACGCCCCTATTGAAATTTTTTGTATTTAAAATGTCAGTAACTTGAGACTTGAAGTTAGATCCAACCTTAACAACACCATCAACATTTTCAGCTGCAACTGATGCAACTGTAGCGATAACATCTTCAGAAATCTTAACTTTTCCTTCTGCCTCATTACCATTAACAAGATATTTATTATCCACTATTACACCTCCAAATTAACTAAAATAATTATACCAAATACTTCTTATATTATCAATTTATTGCACTTTGCCTGACTTTTTTAATAAGATATTTAAAAGTATAAAGACTTATGGAAGAGGATTTTAATTTTTTTATGACTTAATAAAAATTTCTAGCTCTTTGAGAAAGACTTAAGTGATAAAAATTTATGACTTTGTAAAAATTTATAAAGTCATAAATTTTTATGAAGTTGTAAGAAAAAAATAAGTCATAAATCTTTATAAAGTTAGACAATTTTTATAAAGTTATGAATTTTTATAAAGTTATGAAATCCTACAAGGTCATAAAAATAAAAAAAGCCCGCGGACTTAATACTTGACGTCAACCAAGTATAGTCCACAGGCAGGTGCTGTTGGTCCAGCAGCCTTGCGAGATTTTTTCTCCAAGGCTTCCTTCATATATTCAATTTCTCTTTGACCACGTCCTATCTCAAGGACAGTTCCCGTTACAATTCTTATCATATTTTTTAAAAAGCTCTTTGCCACAAAATCAAAATACAAAAAATCTCCATCTTCAATGACATCAATTCGCTCAATGCTCCTTATGGAGTCCTTGACTATGGCACCTTTTCCCATAAAAGAATTGAAGTCGTGTTCTCCTATTAAAGATGCAAGAGCCACCCTCATCCTACTTGGGTCAACTTCATAGGGATATTCATAGGCACGGTTGCATAAAAGGGCATGCCTGTATCTTGACCTGTGAACCACATAGCGATACTTCTTTAACTTTGCATCAAACCTTGCGTGAAAGTCATCAGGAACATACTTAGCATCAACAACTGATACATCATCTGGCAGGTTAAAGTTTAAAACCTTAGGAAGATTTCCAATGTCAATTGTGGTGTCAGAATAAAAATTTGCATATTGTCCCTCAGCATGAACTCCCCTGTCAGTTCTCCCTGCGTAAAAAATTTTCACTGGGTGCTTGACAGTCTTTTCTATTCCAAGATTTAATTCCCCTTCCACAGTCCTCTCATTTGGTTGCATCTGAAAGCCGTGAAAGTTGGTCCCGTCGTAATTTATTTTTATTAAAATATTTTTCATAACTTAGAAACCACAACTATTATTACAAAGAAGATTAGGTTGCCAAGGAAAATTAAGACATCCTTACCCACGATTTTTGAAGCATTCATCTTTGTCCTGCCATCTCCACCCCTGTAGCATCTTGCTTCCATAGCAGTGGCAAGTTCTTCTGCCCTCCTAAAGGAGTTAATAAAAAGTGGCACAAGGAGTGGAACTAAATTCTTTGCACGTTTAATAATATTTCCTGATTCAAAGTCTGCCCCTCTTGCCATTTGAGCCTTCATAATCTTGTCAGTCTCTTCAATAAGAGTTGGGATAAACCTAAGGGCAATTGTCATCATCATGGCAATCTCGTGACTTGGCACTCCAATCTTCCTGAAGGGTCTTAGAAGTGATTCAATCCCATCAGTTAATTCAATTGGAGAAGTTGTGTAAGTTAATAAACTTGTTCCAAGAACTAGGAGGATAAGTCTAATGCCCATAAAGACTGCAAGGTCTAGTCCCTCTTGAGAAATTTTTAAAAATTTAAAAGTGTAAATTGGGTCTCCAGGTGTGAAAAACAAGTTAATAATAAAAGTAACTAGGATAATCCACTTAAGTGGCTTTAGACCCTTTAGGACCATACCAAGAGGTAGCTTGGCATTTGCAATTATAAGTAGCAAGTATAAGACTACTGGCACATACATGAAAACAGATTTTATAAAAAAGAGCGAACATATAAATAAAATCATAGTTATCATTTTTAATTTTGGATCATACTTGTGGACGGCACTTTCACCAGGAAAATATTGACCAATTGTTATATCTTTAAACATTAGAAGCACCTCTCAAATATTTTATTAGAGACTCCTTGGCCTCTTCCACAGTGATAGCATCCTCATTTATGTCGAGACCCTTCTTCTTTAAAGTCCTCATAAGAGATGTGATTTGTGGAATTCCTAGTCCAACACCAAGTAGCTTATCTTCATTCCTAAAGATTTCCCTTGGCTCTCCATCCAAAAAGACCTTGCCCTTGTCGAAGACAATAATTCTCTCAGCAATTTTTGCCACGTCCTCCATGGAGTGGGAAACTAAAATTACTGTGATTTTTCTATTTTCATGAATACTTTTTATTTCACTTAGGATTTCGTCACGACCTCTTGGGTCAAGCCCTGCTGTTGGCTCATCAAGTATTAAAACTCTTGGCTCCATAGCAAGGACACCTGCTATGGCTACCCTTCTCTTTAGTCCACCAGAAAGTTCAAAGGGTGACTTGTCCTTATAAGTTTCGTAATCGAGACCAACGGACTCCATAGAAGACTTGACCCTTTCTTGGACTTCTTCTTCACTTATGTCTAAGTTTCTTGGTCCAAAGGCAATATCTCTTTCAATCGTTTCTTCAAAAAGTTGGTACTCTGGATATTGAAAGACTAGACCCACTTTTTTTCTAAGGTCAGTTAAGTTTGATCCAGACTTATCCACCCTAGTTCCATCAATAATAATTTCACCTGATGATGGCTTTAGAAGTCCATTAAGGTGTTGGATAAAGGTTGACTTGCCTGATCCTGTGTGACCGATGAGGCCAATAAATTCATTTTCTTCGATTTTTAGGCTTATGTCATCCACAGCCTTTTTCTCAAAGGGTAGACCTGGACTATAGACATGCTTTAAGTTGTTAATTTCTATCAGTGACATATTTCCTTCACCATTTCTTCTATATTTAAAACTTCCGTAGAAATTTCTAGTCCATCTTTCTTAAGTTCATAGGCAAGCTCTGTCACCTGAGGAACATCTAGACCCAGTCCCTTAATCTTATCAACTTGAGAAAAGACTTCTCTCGGTGTCCCTCTTAGGACTATGTTGCCATCTTCCATTACTACAACCCTGTCGCTTATGGCAGCCTCTTCCATGTAGTGGGTTATTAAAATAATTGTCTTGCCTTCTTCCTTGTTAAGCTTAACAAGGGTATCCATTACTTCCCTCCTACCACTTGGGTCAAGCATGGCAGTTGGCTCATCAAGAATTATATACTTAGGAGACATGGCAAGAATCCCTGCTATGGCTACCCTTTGCTTTTGTCCACCAGATAGAAGGTGGGGAGCATTCTTCTTGTAGTCACCCATGCCAACATCTTCTAAGGCTCTGTCAACCCTTCTTCTAATTTCACTTGGTTCAACTCCCATATTTTCTGGTCCAAAGGCAACTTCATCTTCAACAATTGTTGCTACTAATTGGTTGTCAGGATTTTGAAAAACCATGCCTGCAGTCCTTCTTATGTCCCAAATTTCTTCCTCATTCTTGGTATTCATTCCATCAACAAGGACATCACCCTGACCTGGTAAGAGTAGACCATTTATTAACTTGGCAAGAGTGGACTTACCAGACCCATTGTGACCTAGCAAGGCAACAAACTCTCCCTCTTTTATTTCTAAATTTATATCTTTTAAAATCTGAATTGCATTTTCATCTTCGTAGTCGTATTTAAAAGACAAATTTTTTATACTAATCATATTATCACCTTTATGTTAACCTATTATAAAGGATAACTTAACAAAAATCTATAAAATTTATTTGGATACATAGGGGTTATTTCTAAGACAAAATCTCAAGGGAAGTTTAGCGTCCTCGCCTGCATAATCTATTCCAATTCTCTTTGTAATTACAAGGTCCTTTTCAGGGACAGCTTCTCCCTCTCCTATGTAGAGATAGTCCTCTGACAAAATCTTTCCATTTAGAGACCTATCAATCCCTAGACCTTTTGATAACTTGCCTGGTCCGTTAGTTAAATTTTTTCTTTGATAGGCAGAGAGATTATCATAGGACTTGCCAAAGCGATTTTTTGCAATCCCATCTAAGTTGTAGATAGGCTCAACTCCACGAATTAATACAGCCTCAGGATGGTCCTCATCCCTTGTCACAATATTTAAGAGGTCATACATTCCATAAATCAAGTAAACGTAGATGTGACCACCTGGAAGATAAAGAGTCCTATTCCTATCAGTTATCTTTCCCCCATAGGAGTGACAAGCCCTATCCTCAAGACCAAGATAAGCCTCAGTCTCAACTATTTTTGCACAGAAAAAATTACCAGAAATATTTCTGATAATTTTCTTGCCTATTAATGATTTTGCAACTTCAACTGTGTCTCTCTTAAAAAAATCAATCTCTAGAATTTTTCCAGACATCATACTTTTCCAATTCCTTGTCAAATTTTTTAACTATATAAGTTAGCACGCTTAGGTCATCAAAGAATCCAAATAATAAAATAAAATCTGGTATTATATCAGCAGGATTTAAAAGATATAAAAAGCCTGCCAAGATTAAAAATATATCCCTCTTTTTTACTTCCCTATAATTGCCTTTAGAATAATCCATTACAAGACCTAGGGCAAGCATAAGCTCTCGTGAAATCTTTTTGAACAATTCCTTTTTATTTGTTCTTGACATGGACTCTTGAACAACCCTGTTAAGCCTATCTTTGTTTTTAAAAACCTGATGGGCATAGGGCATCAGCCTTTTCAAAGTTCTGTAATAATTCAAATTTCTCCCCCTAAGTTAAAATTTGCACTTCCCTTACTTGATTTCTTTACCCAAAAAGAAATTAGGCATTCATCCAGGAAGAATCCTTTGGATTGTCCCTAAATAATTTTAACTTTTCAATTTCACTTTCTTTTATATAGTCCATTTCGTGTGCAACTTCTATTAACTCATCAAAGTTTGTAAGTGAGTGGTGTTTAAAGCCAGCTGCCTTAAAGTTTTCTTCAGCATTTTTCATATTATAAGTGAAGATACTAACTATGCCAAGGACTTCATAGCCCACTTCTTCAAGGGCCTTTGCAGCTTCAATTGATGAGCCACCAGTTGAGAATAAGTCTTCGATAACTACAACTTTTGCTCCTTCAATCTTTGCACCTTCAATTTTATTTTGCTTTCCGTGGTCCTTGTTGGAAGATCTTACAAAGCCCATAGGAAGACCCATCTTGTCAGCAATAATAGCTGCGTGAGGGATGCCTGCTGTTGCAGTCCCCATTATATATTCCACTTGTGGATACTCTTCCTTAATTAAATCAACAAGACCCTTTTCTACTATGCTTCTATCTTCTGGATAAGAAAGAGTTAGTCTGTTGTCACAGTAGATTGGAGATTTTATACCAGATGCCCAAGTATAAGGCTCTTCTGGCGAAAGAGTAACAGCCTTTAATTTTAATAAAATTTTTGCAATTTCTCGCATTATTTTCCTCCTAAAAAGTCTTTTTTGATTTCTCTATATTCCTTTAGTGGGTCCTCTGCCTTAGTGATTGGTCTACCTACAACAATGTAGTCAGACCCAAGCTCTCTTGCCTCGCTAGGAGTTACAACCCTTTTTTGGTCATCAGTGCCTTTTACCTTCCTAATACCTGGAGTAACTGTTATAAAGTCCTCACCCAAGTTATCCTTTATCTTTGGCACTTCAAGAGCAGAACAAACAATACCACTTAAGTTAGCTTCCTTGGCAATATTTGCATAGGCAAGAACAACCTCATCAATGGACTTGTCCTTGTCAATTTGAAGTTCCCTGTGCATCACATCTTCATCAGTAGAAGTTAACATAGTAACACCTAAAGTTATAAGGTCACTTTTTTCCCTTTTAACAATTTCGCTGGCATCACTTAACATCTTCTTGCCACCAGCAATGTGGTAGTTAATCATGTCAACATCAAGAGCAATAAGGGAATTTGTTGCTCCCTTACAAGTGTTTGGAATGTCGTGAATTTTTAAATCTAAGAAAATCTTGTGACCAAGCTTTTTTATTTCCCTGATAATACTTGGACCTTCCTTGTAGAAAAGTTCCATCCCAACCTTTACATAGACCTCTTCATCTTTAAAGTCCTTTAAAAAATCAAGAGCCTTATCTCCACTTGGAAAATCTAGTGCAATAATTACATCCTTTGCCATATTAACCTCAGCTTTCTCCAGTCGCCTTATCTTGCAAGTAGGCGTTAATAAAGATATCTAAATCTCCGTCCATTACCCTTTCCACGTCACCAACATCTACATTAGTCCTGTGGTCCTTGACCATAGTGTAAGGTTGGAAGACATAAGACCTAATTTGTGAACCCCAAGCAATTTGTGAATAATTTCCTTGAAGGTCCTCAATTTTTTCCTTCTTTTCTTCTTCAGCAAGGGCAACAAGTTTTGCCTTTAACATATTCATTGCCTTTTCCCTGTTTTGGATTTGGCTACGTTCATTTTGACATTGAACAACAATCCCTGTAGGAATGTGAGTGATTCTAACAGCTGAATCAGTAGTGTTAACGTGTTGTCCACCAGCACCAGATGACCTGTAAGTATCAATCTTTAATTCTTCATCCTTGATTTCAACTTCTGTATCGTCATCAATTTCTGGGAAGACATCCACAGATGAGAAGGAAGTGTGCCTCCTCTTGTTGGAGTCAAAAGGCGAAATCCTAACAAGTCTGTGAACTCCCTTTTCACCCTTGAGATAACCATAGGCATTGTCTCCAGAAATTTTAAGAGTAACAGACTTAATACCAGCCTCGTCTTCCTTTAAGAGGTCAAGAGTTTCAACCTTGAAGCCCTTGTTCTCAGCATACCTAGTGTACATCCTTAGAAGCATACTTGCCCAGTCTTGGGCCTCAGTACCACCAGCACCAGCGTGGATAGAAAGAATTGCATCGTGGGAATCGTACTCGCCATTTAATAAAGTATTTAATTTAAAGTCAGCAGTGTCCTTTTCAATCTCATTAACAAGATTTTGGAAGTCAGAATAAGAAGAGTAATCTTCCTCGATTTCCATTAGGGCAATAAGGTCCTCTGCATCAGCAATCAAGTTAATTAACTTGTCGTATTGATCTATCTTTCTTTGGTATGAATTAGTTTCACGTATAACTTTTTGGGCACTTTCATTGTCTTCCCAAAAACCTGGTTCCATTTGTTTTTTGTTTAGCTCAACAACTTTTTTCTTAAGAGAATCTATCTCAAGAGATTCACCAAGAGACTTAGTAGTAAGCTTGGAATTTTCCAGGCGCTCCTTATCTAAATAGATATTTTGCTCCATAAAAATCCTCCTTTGTATTGCTTATTTTAGTATAACACAGTTGCTATAATCACACTAATATTTTGTTGGAAGATAGGAATAAATTTTGAGTTTGTGTTTTGAATTGAATAGTTTTGATTTTAAATTTTAATTTTTCCAACTTCATAAAATTTCATAAAGTCATAAATTTTTACAACTTCATAATTTTTCTTAAAGTCTTGACTTTTTTATAAAGCCCTAGCATTTTACAACTTCGTAATTTTTTATAAGGTTATATTATTCTATAGACTCAACAAATTTTTGCAGAGTCCTAAACTTTTATTGACTCATAAGTTTTCATAAATTAGTAAATAATTATAAAGTCCAAACTTTTCATACCTTAACAAATTCTTATAAAGTATCAAGTTTATAATAACTCATTAGATTCTACAAGTTCGTAAATATTTGTTAAGTCCTAACTTTTTTTAACTTAACAAACTTTTATAAACTCGTACACTTTTACAAGATAATATTATTTAACATCTGAAATATCTTATAGGCAGAAAAGACTTCCCAACCATAGAAAAATAAAACAAATAAAAAGATGTTATAATTAGCTTGAGGACATACGAAGGTGGTCACCTAATATAATTATTAGGAGGAATGACTAATTGAGTGATTATGAAATTCTATCATTAATGCTAGAGTTTGCAGCACTAATAGTCATCATCCTAACACTTTTCAAAAATAAGTAGTTAGAATGAAAAAATACCACCCGTATCGCTTGAACTGAACCCCAAAAGTTGGACTTAAAAACCAACTTAAGGAGGTCAGTTTTTTATTTGCCTTTTATTGCTTGTTAGTTTTAATTTTCATTCTTATTAGACTTTGAATTGTTCCATTCGATTTTAAATTTTTAACAAACTTACAAGTTTTGATTTTTAAGTTCTACTTTATTCTTTGCTCCTCATTAGTTTATAAATTTTGGTTTTTTATTTTTTATTGATTGTTAATTTACTAGGACTTTATAAATTTTGATTTTCAAATTTTACTTAACTCATAGTTTTCTATCACCTTGTAAGATTCAATTTTTAAATTTTACTTAACTCATAGTTTTCTATAATCTTATGAATTTTTATCGCTTTGTGAGATTCTATGACTTCATATAAGTTTGTGAAGTCATAATTATATACTGATTTATAAACTATTAAATTTACGCAGCAAAAAAGTGCAAGTTAGATTTTGCTTTCTACTTGCACTTTCTCTTATACTTTATTCTATTTTCTCTTTGATCTAATTTGTTGCAACAAAAAAGACCTAAGGTTGTGACTCAGGTCTATCTCTTTATTTTATCCTCTTAACTCTTGTCTATTTTCGTTAAGCATTTTTATAATTTCTGAAAGGTTTACTTGTGTGTTTTCAAGTAGTTCGTCTGCGTAGTCTCTGGCGCCTTCTCTTATTTGAGTTGACTCTTCTTTTGCAGATTTTAATATTTCAGTTGCTCTTTCATTTGCTTGTCTTACAAGTTCGTTTTCGTCAATAATCTTTTCTGAGTGAGCTCTTGCTGCAGAGATAATCTTGTCTGCTTCGTCGTGAGCTCCATTGATGATGTCTTCCTTGTCTTGAGCAATTTTTTGTGCTTCTGAAACTTCCCCAGGAATTTGTGTTTTTAATTCGCTAATAATTTCTAAAAACTCTTCCCTGTCTACCATTACCTTGCTTGTTAGTGGAATTTGTGATGATGTTTCCACAAGGTCTTCTAATTCTTCAACTAAATCAATTAAATTCATATCTTCCTCCTAAGTAATTTTTTCTTCATAGCTTCTCCTACAATAGGAGGCACGAATAAATCTGTATCTCCGTCAAAGTTGGCTACTTCTTTTGCAAGTGATGAACTCACAAATAAATTTTCATTGGATGACAATAAAAAGACTGTTTCTATCCTGTCTTTGTAATTTTTGTTTGCCATGGCAAGGGTGTATTCACTGAAGTAATCTGTTGCTGATCTAAGTCCCCTAACTACTACTTTGCAGTTTTTCCTTTTTGCGTATTCTACTAAGAGTCCGTCAAAGGAATCTACTTCTATTCCCTCCATGCCATCTAAGACTTCATGAAGGAGGGATTTCCTCTCTTTCACTGTGAAGAGTCCCTTTTTCGAAGTGTTGTCTAGGACTGCAACTATGACTTCTCCAAAGATTTCTCTTGCTCTTTTTATTATGTCTAGGTGGCCATTGGTCACTGGATCAAAGCTACCTGCATATATTACTTTCATTTTCATCCCATCCACATATAGAAATTGATGTGTTTCCATATTTTTTGTTTTTTATTTCTACAAAGCCTTCGCCTATTAAAAGTGGCTTATCTGTGCTATACTCCACAATTAATTTTCCATTTGGCTTTAGTATTCTATATTCTCTTATTAGTTTAAAGGCTTTTTTGTATAAGTCTCGTCTTTCGAAGGGTGGGTCCATGTAGATGTAGTCGAATTCTGTGTCAAGGTTTTTTATAGCCTGATTTAAATGGTTTTCTATGACTATAGCCTGGTCTGTGAGTTTTGCCTTGTCTAGGTTCTTCTTCACACAGTCTATGGCTTCCTTTGACTTGTCTACAAAGTAAGCTTTTTCGGCTCCCCTTGATAAAAATTCTATTCCATTGGCTCCAGAGCCACAAAATAAATCTAAGACTGTAACGTCAAAGAAGTTTTGTCCCAAGATGTTGAAAACTGATTCCTTAACCCTGTCTTCTGTGGGTCTTGTATCCAGTCCCTTGGGAGCTATTAATTTGAGTCCCCTTCTATTTCCTGAAATTATTCTCATAAAGCCTCCAAATTAGTTTTATTTTACCATAAGAAAGGATAATTTAAAAGATGTTTAGTTTAAATCTGAGTAAAATTCAGTGATTTCTTTGTTTAGGTAGGAATATTTTTCTCCTTCTAAGTTTGGATCCTCTCCTAGGATTTTTTTCACGTCATCTGCTGCGTATTTTAAAATTGTTTCGTCTCTAAAGGGATCTGCAAGTCTTAAGTTTGGCATACCTGATTGTCTTGTCCCAAGTATATCGCCAAAGCCCCTAAGCTCTAAATCCTTGTTGGCAATATAAAATCCGTCATTGGAGTCCGTCATTATCTTCATCCTCTCCCAAGAAATTTCACTTTTAGAAAGATTGTAGAGGATGCAGTAGGATTGTTGATCTCCTCTTCCAACTCTACCTCGAAGTTGGTGGAGGGTTGAGAGACCAAATCTCTCTGCGTTGTAAATCATTATGACGCTGGCGTTGGGTACGTTGACTCCAACTTCTACTACTGTTGTGGATACCAAGAGCTTGATTTTATTTTCTGCAAAGTCATTCATAACTTGATTTTTTTCTTCTGCCTTCATCTTGCCGTGAAGGAGTCCTACATTAAAACCACTAAAATATTGGCTTAGTTCTTCATAAACTTTTTCCACTGCTTGCAAGTTTTCATAGTCTTGGTTTTCTTCTATTAGAGAACAGATTACATAGGCCTGCCTTCCCTCTGATAATTCTTTTTTTATAAAGGCAAGAGATTTTTCCAACATATTTTCATTTATGGCTATTGTTTTAATTGGCTTACGTCCCTTTGGCATAGACTTTATTATGGAGACGTCAAGGTCTGCATAGAGGACAAGGCTGAGACTCCTTGGGATTGGTGTTGCCGACATAACAAGAGTTGCTGCGTCCTTGTTTTTATTTTGGAGCATATTTCTTTGGACAACTCCAAAGCGGTGTTGCTCGTCAATAACATTTACTCCCAACTTTTTAAAGACTACATTTTCTTCTATTAAGGCATGGGTTCCTATGAGGATGTCAAGTGATCCTATCTCGAGATTATCTAAGATGTCCCTCTTTGCCTTCTTGGAAGTTGAACCAATTAAGAGTCCAACTTTTATGCCTAGGGGTTCTAGTAATTCTACAAAGGATTCGAAGTGCTGCTTTGCCAAGATTTCTGTTGGTGCCATAATAGATGACTGATAACCATTTAGGTAGGCAAGGTACATTATTATAATAGCAATAATTGTCTTACCACTACCAACGTCACCTTGGATAAGTCTGTTGATGGCCTTGCCATCTTTCATATCGCTGAAGATTTCTTCTAGGACTGTATCTTGTCCTTCAGTCAATTTAAAGGGAAGCTTATTTATAAAATCAAAGACTTGATCTTTAATTTCAAACTTGATAGCATCTCGCCTCTCGTTTTGGACCTTGTTCTTTAATATGGAAAGCTCAAACAAAAATAGTTCTTCATAGATAAGTCGCTCCCTGGCTTGTATGTAATTTTTTCTCGAATTAGGAAAGTGTATGGACCTTATGGCATCATTCTTACCGAGAAAAGAATATTTTTCTAGAATTTCTCTTGGTAGGTTTTCCCTAAAAAGTTTTTCTCCTATTACTTGGTCTACAACTTTTTCAAAAACAAAATTGTTTAAACCTTCAGTTAAATTGTAAATTGGAGAAATCTTGCCAAGCTTCTTTAAGTTGTCGACTTCTTCGATTTCAGGGCTTGACATAGTAACCCTTCCCCTAAAGTAGTCTGCCTTGCCATAGACTAGGTAGTATCTTCCCGGCAAAATTTTGGAGTTAAGGTAGAAGGCATTAAAGAAGGATAATTCTACTTGACCTGATTCATCTTCTGCCAAGAAGCTTGTGAGGGTAAGTCCCTTTCTAATTCTTCTGTTTTGAAGTTTAGAAAGTATTCTTACCTTAAATGTATTTTTCTCTCCAATCCTAGCTTCTGAAACCCTAGTTACCTTTGAAGAGTCTTCGTATCTTCTGGGATAAAAGTGGAGAAGGTCTTCAATTGTATAAATTCCAAGCTTGTGAAAGAGTTCTGCCCTCTTGGGTCCAATTCCTTTTAAATTTTTTATAGGGTCCCATAAGTTCATATTTGTCTCCTATTTTATTTCCTATAAGAAAAGCCCAAAGCAAAACTTCGGGCTAATTAATAATCTAAATTTATTCAAGAGATATGATGTAGTAGTAGATTGGTTGGTCGCCTTTTATTACATCTATATCAATGTCTGGATATTTTCCTTCGATAGCTTCACGAACTACTTCTGCATCTTCTTCATTTACATCTTCTCCATAGAAAAGAGTAACAAGTGAAATATCTTCGTCCATTAGCTTGTCCACAGTGTCTAAAACAACATCATAGACAGTCTTGCCACTGGAAATTATATTCTTGGCTGCAATACCAATAATGTCGTCTTTGTGAATTTCTTTTCCATTGATTGTAGTGTCCCTAACGGCATAAGTTACTGATGCGTCAATTACATCTTGGATTGCTTCCATCATATTTTCTTGATTTTCTTCTTTTGAAGCATCTTCATTGAAGGCAAGCATAGCTGCTATACCTTGTGGAACAGATTTTGATGGAATAACAATGATTTCCCTATCAGAAATATCTCTTGCTTGTTCTGCTGATAAAATTATGTTGCTGTTGTTTGGAATTAGGTAGATTACCCTGCCACCAACCTTGTCAACTCCCCTTAAGAAGTCTTCTGTTGATGGGTTCATAGTTTGTCCACCTGCAACAACATAATCAACGCCAAGAGATTTAAAAGTTTCTGTCATTCCATCTCCCATGGAAACAGTGATGAAGGAATAATCTTTTTCTTCGATTACTTCTCCCTCTTCTTCTCTCTTTTTAGCTTCAGCTACTTCTGCATCGTCAAAGAGAACTTCCCTGTGTTGGTATCTCATATTGTCAATTTTAATATCTTGAAGTAGTCCAAGTTCGCAAGCATGTTGGAGGACAATTCCTGGGTCGTTGGTATGAACGTGAACCTTAATAAGGTGACTTCCACCACCACCAACTACTAGAAGGCAGTCTCCTAGTGGAGAAATCTTTTCTCTAAAGCTATCAATGTCTTCATAGTCTGTATTTATAATAAATTCTGTACAGTAACCATATTTTAAAGAAGTATCTGCTTCAGTGAATTGAATTTCTTTTTGGGCCTTTTTCTTTAGGGTTTCGTCATCGCTTTGATCAGCAATGTCTTCGCCCTTTAGGACCTTAAGCGCACCTTCAAGTAGAACGACAAGACCCTTACCACCTGCATCAACAACTCCAGCTTCCTTTAAAACTTCAAGTTGGTTTGGTGTATTATCAAGGGCTTTATTTGCTTCTACTATTACATCTTCTAAAAATGTAATTGAGTCTTCAGCCTTCTTGTAATGTCTAATGGCAAAGTCAGCAGTTTCTCTTCCAACTGTAAGGATTGTTCCTTCAATAGGTCTCATAACAGCCTTGTAAGTTGTTTCACTTGCCTTTTTGAAGGCATGAGCAAGGTCAGAAGTGCTTGCTTCATTTATACCTTCAAGGCCTTCTGAGAAACCTCTTAAAAGTTGTGAAAGAATAACACCACTGTTACCCCTAGCTCCCATAAGGGCACCACGAGCTGCAGCAGCTGAAACATCTGCAGCAGTAAAATCTCCTTCTAAACTGTCGATTTGTTTTAAGGCAGATTTTGATGTAAGGCTCATGTTAGTTCCTGTATCTCCATCGGGAACAGGGAACACATTAAGAGCGTTGACCTCTTCCTTTCTGGATATTAGATAATTTACGGCTCCCTTAAAAATTTCTTTTAATAGGGGACCATTAATTTTATTTATTTCCAAAATCTTACCTCCACTACTTAAGTCTAATACCTTCTACTAGGACCTCAATGTTGTCAACTTCAAGTCCTGTTAAATTTTCTATATTAAACTTAACTCTCTCTATAATATTTTCACCAACAGTAGAAATTTTAACTCCGTATTCTAATATAACGTGAAGTTCTATAGAAATTTCATTTTCGTCAGTCTTTACTACAATTCCCTTTGAAAGATTTTCGAATCTCAATAATTCAAAAATTCCATCTGCGGCATTTTTTGATGCCATTCCAACAATTCCGTAGGATTCCATAGCTGAAATTCCTGCTATATTTGCAAGTACGCTATCTTCTATTACAATGTTTCCAAGTTCTCTATTTATAATTGCCGGCATGAGGGCACCTCCTTATCTAATACATTATATCAGAACTTGTCCTATATTAACAGATTTTCAAAATATCCTTTGTAAAAAATTATAATTTAGTGTAAAATAATAACATATTGAAAAAATATTTGCACTTAGCGGGCTTTTTTGATAAAATATTGTCTGCTTAATAACTAAAGGAGGTGCGTTATGGCTAAAAGATGTGAAATTTGTGGAAAAGAAAAATCATTTGGAAATAAAATCTCTTTCTCTCACTCTCGTTCTAACAGAAGCTGGTCTCCTAACATTAGAAGAGTTAAGGCTGTAGTTAATGGATCAAGAAAAAGAATTAACGTATGTACTAGATGCCTAAGATCTGGTAAAGTCGAAAGAGCTATATAATTAAGGGTCTTGGTTAAGATCCTTTTTTTATTTAGGATTTACATATTCTCCCTAGTGGAGTTTCAATAAGAAAACCCCTTGAGTATGAACTGACCCCCAAAAGTTGGACTAACAAACC